>NZ_PZZL01000008.1 GCF_003046185.1 Phreatobacter oligotrophus | reverse complement strand
TCGGAACCCGGGATGAAGAAGAAGCCCGCGCCGTAGGTGTCGCAGATGCGAACGTACTCGGCGGGAGCAGCCTTGCCCGGGAGATCCGCTGCCTGAGCGCCCGAGAGGGCAACGAAGCCCGCCGCAGCGCCGAGAAGAAGGCTCGGAGCGAATCAAACCAACTAAGACGGATGTCCTAAACAAGGGAGATCGTCTGCCTCGGGGGCCTGGGTACAACCCGCGCCAATTGCACCCATTCCACTCGCTTGAGGCGAGTGCCGCCGGGCAACGGGGCTCTGCGATTGCATTTCGACGTCTTCGGGGGGTGTCCGCCCTCCAACCGCATCGCGCTGCGGACGGCCGCGTCCATCACCGTGGCCCGCCGACTCGGAGCTCTCCGCCGGAAAAGACTCGGCGCAATCTGGGACGGTTTTCCGCCCCGCAGCGCCCGCCCTTGCCTCCCTGCCCGCATCCCGGCACCTTGCCGGAAGGGCCACGAAAAAGGCCCATGAGTCCCGAGGAACGCCATGACCGCATCCGCCGCCTCCCCTGCCCCCTCCACCTCGCTGTCCCTTGCCGGGCTCAATGCCCTCGTCATCGGCGGGTCGAGCGGCATCGGCGAGGCGATCGCGCACGGATACGCGGCCGCGGGCGCGCGCGTGGCGATCGCCGCCCGCTCTCCCGACAAGCTCCGCGTCGCCGCCGACCGCCTCGCCGCCGCCCATCCCGGATCGAAGGGCTATGTGGCCGATGTCACCGACATGGCGGACCTCGCGCGCCTTGCCGAGACCGTTGCCCGCGACTTCGGCCCCATCGACGTGCTGGTGCCCTGCCAGGGCACGACCATCATCAAGCCGACGCTCGACTTCACGCCCGAGGAGGTCGAGCACATCTTCCGCACCAACCAGACCAGCGTCTTCTTCTCCTGCACCACCTTCGGCCGCGCCATGGTGGAGCGCGGCAAGGGCGCCATCATCAACATCGCCTCGCTCTCGGCCCATCGCGGCTGGCCGCGCGCCTGCCCCTATGCCATGACCAAGCACGCCATCGTCGGCCTCACCCAGACGCTGGCGGCCGAATGGGCGACCGCCGGCGTCCGCGTCAACGCCATCTCGCCCGGCTTCTTCATGACCGAGCTCAACGCCGCCAAGATGCCGCCGGAGCGCAAGGAGAACGCGCTGCGCCGCACCCCCATGGGCCGCTGGGGCAAGACCGAGGAACTGGTCGGCGCTGCCGTCTACCTGGCCTCGCCCGGCGCCGGCTTCGTCACGGGAACGGTGATCGCCGTGGACGGCGGATACCTCGCCTCCGGTATCTGAAAACCACCTAAGCCTCTGATCTTGTCCAACTTTTCCGTGAGGCGCGGCAACCTGCCGCGCTTCTCGCATTGCCGCGGCCATCCCCCATCCCCATACTGTCGGGAGTGGCAACTTCTGCCGCTTTCCACCGACAATTGATGAGGATTTCGCGCCGATGCCGCATGACACGCCCTTGATCGCCACCATTGTCGCCGGTCTCGGGCTTGCCTTCGTCTTCGGCGCCATCGCCAACCGGCTGAAGCTACCGACCCTCGTCGGCTATCTCCTCGCCGGCATCGTCATCGGCCCGCACACGCCCGGCTTCGTCGCCGACCAGAAGCTCGGCACCGAGCTCGCCGAGATGGGCGTCATCCTGCTGATGTTCGGCGTCGGCCTGCATTTCTCGCTGAAGGATCTGCTCTCCGTCCGCGCCATCGCCATCCCCGGCGCCGTCGTGCAGATGGCCACCGCCACGGCCCTCGGCATGGCGCTCGCCTGGGCGCTGGGCTGGCCCATGGGCGCCGGCATCGTCTTCGGCCTCGCCCTCTCGGTGGCCAGCACCGTGGTGCTGCTGCGCGCCCTGCAAGAGCGCCGCATCATCGAGACCGAGCGCGGCCGGATCGCCGTCGGCTGGCTCATCGTCGAGGACATCGCCATGGTCCTCGCCCTCGTCCTGCTGCCAGCCGTGGCGGGCCTGCTCGGCGGCGAGCCCCTGCCGGGCGCGGCCAGCGACCCGATCGTCCAGTGGCTCGGCCTCGGCGTCGGCGGCGTCGTCCTGGTGACCCTGCTGAAGGTTGCCGGCTTCGTCGCGGTCATGCTGGGGCTCGGCCGCAAGGTCATCCCCTGGGTCCTGCACTATGTCGCCCATACCGGATCGCGGGAGCTTTTCCGCCTCGCGGTCCTCGCCATCGCGCTCGGTGTCGCCTTCGGCGCGGCCAAGCTCTTCGGCGTCTCCTTCGCGCTCGGCGCCTTCTTTGCCGGCATGATCATGAGCGAGTCCGAGCTCAGCCACCGCGCGGCGGAGGAATCCCTGCCGCTGCGCGATGCCTTCTCCGTGCTGTTCTTCGTCTCGGTGGGCATGCTGTTCAATCCGGCGAGCCTCCTCACCGGCGCCTGGCCGATCCTCGCGACGCTGTTCATCATCGTCGTCGGCAAGTCGCTGGCGGCCTTCCTGATCGTCATGGCCTTCCGCTATCCGGCAGGCACCGCCCTCACCATTTCCGCCTCGCTCGCCCAGATCGGCGAATTCTCCTTCATCCTCGCCGAGCTCGGCGTCGGCCTGAAACTGCTGCCCGAACAGGGCCGCGACCTCATCCTCGCCGGCGCCATCCTGTCGATCCTCTTGAACCCGGCGGTCTTCGCCGGTGTCGGCTGGCTGAAGCGCCGCCTCAATCTCTCCGCCGCGCCGCCGCCTGAGGCGGAGCCTGCGGCGCAGGCGGCCCGTCCCGCGGCCATCGAGGAGGACGCACCCCCGACGACGGCGCTCAGCGGCCATACAATCGTCGTCGGCTATGGCCGCGTCGGCAGCCTCGTCGGCGCCGCCCTGCAGCAGCGCAACCTGCCCTATTGCGTCATCGAGGATGCGGCGCGCCCGCAGTCCCGCCTGCATGCGGAGGGCGTGGAGTCCATCAACGGCAATGCCGCGCGGGCGGACATCCTCGCCAGCGCCAATGTCGCGGCGGCGCGGCGGCTCATCGTCGCCATCCCCAATGCCTTCGAGGCCGGCCAGATCGTCGAGACGGCGCGGGCCGCCAATCCCGGGATCAGCATCATCGCCCGCGCCCATTCCGATGCCGAGGTCGATCACCTCACGAGCCTCGGCGCGGGCACCGTCATCATGGGCGAGCGCGAGATCGCCCGCGGCATCATCGACGAGGTCGTGGCGGGCGAAGCACGCTCCGGACCGGCGGCGCCCGGACCGGACGCCGCAAAGCCGACATCGCCCGTGATCCGCGAGGACGCGGCACAGGGCTCGCATATCTGAGACCGGACAGCGGCGGGTGCCTGGACCCGCCGCCTATGGGACCCGCCGTGGGGCCTCAGGCGCGCTTGACGCTCCAGGGATAGGGCGCCGAGCCGTGCGGCATGCCCGTGAGCGTCCTGCGATAGGCGGTCTTCAGCGTGAACTGGCCGAGCGGCACGGTCGCCACCTCTTCCAGCGCCAGGCGACCCAGCGCATGCGCGGCCTTCTTCTGGCCGGCCTCGTCCGGGGCATCGAGCCATTCCTGGGTCAGTTGCTCGGCCTTCGCGCTCTCCCACCAGCCGAACCAGCCGCGGGCGCCCTGCCCGCGCACCAGCAGCGAGGTGGCAGGGGTGCCCCAGCCCGGCGCCGGGCCGGTGGTGTGGAAGATGCTCCAGCCGCCCTTGTCGACCGCCTCGCGGCTGCCGCGGCGCTGGATCACCGTGCCCCAGTCGGTCTCGGCGAGTTCAACATTCATGCCGATGCGCTTGAGGATGTCGGCGGTCACCTGGCCGAGCGGGCCGATGTCCGGGAAGTCGGTCGGGTTGATGATGACCACCTTCTCGCCGGCATAACCGGAGGCCTTCAGCGCCTCGGTCGCCCGGGCGATGGACTGCGGCATCAGGTCTTCCTGCTCGCCGTTGTAGTAGGCCGTGCCCTTCGGCCAGAGGCTGCGGCAAAGCTGCCAGGCCGAGGTGTCGTCGCCCTGAGTCGCCCGCATGTAGTCCTCCTGGAAAACCGCCATGCGGACGGCAGCGCGCACCTTCGGGTTGTTGAAGGGCGGGTGGAGGTGGTTGAGCCGCATGATGGCGATGCGGCCCGAGGCATCGGTCACCTCGCGCACCACGTCGCGGTTGCGGGCGAGCAGCGGCTGGAGGTCGGCCGGCGGGCGCTCCCACCAGTCCATTTCGCCACGGGTGAGCGCATTGGCGGCGGTGGAGGGATCGGGGAGGATGTGCCACTCGATCCGCTGGAAATGGCCGACCTTGCCGCCGGCCCCGCGGCTCGCGGGCTCCGGGCGCGGCACGTAATCGGCGAACTTCTCATAGACCGCCCGGCTGCCGGAATTGTACTCGCCTGCCACGAAGCGATAGGGGCCGGAGCCCACCATCTCCGTCACCTGCCGGTTGGCATCGGTCTTGGCGTGGCGCTCCGGCATGATGAAGGCCGGCGTGTCGGGCTTGCCGAGAGCGTCGAGCAGCAGCGGGAAGGGCTTCTTCAGCTTGAGGTCGAAGGTGCGGTCGTCGATCACCGCCCAGTCATCGACCACGCGGCCGACCAGCTGGCCGAAGGCATCGCGCTGTGTCCAGCGCATGATCGAGGCGATGCAGTCCTGGGCGCGCACCGGCTCGCCATCGTGGAACCTCAGCCCCGCCCTGAGCTTGAACCGCCAGCGCAGGCCATTGTCGAGCACCTCGTGGCCCTCGGCCATCTGGGGCTTCGCCACGAAGTCCATGTCCGCCGCATAGAGCGTGTCGTAGACGTAGTAGCCGTGATTGTTGGTGACGGTCGCCGTCGTCCAGATCGGGTCGAGCGACGACAGGTTCGCCTGCGGGATGAAGCGCAGGGTGGTGCCGCGCCAGTCCTGCGCCAGGGCCGGCGCTGCCACCAGGGTTGCGGCTGCGCCCTTCACCAGCGTCCGTCGGTTCAACATCATCGATCACATCCTCATGGGTCGTTGAAAAGGATCAGGCCGGCGCGGATCGTCGCGCCACGCCGGCCGTCTTGCAATATTGGGTCAGTCGAAACCGAGGAAGCCGGGCATGCCGCTGATGGGCCGGGCCTTGGCGAGCGCCGCAATGTCAGGGACCGGGCGCGCGGTGCGCGTGTCGCCGGCGAGCTCCCGCTCCAGCGCCGCGGCCACCGCCAGCACCTTGGCGTCGCCGCCGCGCGGGCCGACGATCTGCAGGCCGAAGGGCATTCCGGCCCGGTCGAGGCCGACAGGCAGCGAGATGGCGGGATGGCCCACCGTCGTCACCGCATAGGCATTGGCGAGCCAGTGGAAATAGGTCCGTGTCGCCTTGCCGTCGATCTCGGCGGGGAAGAGCTCGGACCAAGGCCTGGGGCTCAGCGTCACCGCCGGTGACAGGATCACGTCGTAGCGGCCGAAGAACTGCTGCCAGGTCTTGTAGAGCACGGTCTGCTGCTTCAGCGCCCGCGTCACGTCGAGGGCGGAATAGGTGAGCCCCTCCTCCACATTGGCGCGCACGTTCGGGCCGACGAGCTCGGGCGTGTCCCTGACACGCTCGTACATGCCGGCCATGAAAGCGACCGAGCGCAGCACCTCGAAGGTCTCGTCCGTGCCGGTGCAGTCGGGCGTCGCCTCGTCCACGGCGCCGAAGAGATGGGCGAAGAGCCCGACCTTCTCGGCGAAGACCTCGCGGATATGCTTCTCCGTCGGCGAGAAGCCGAAATCCGGGGTCACAGCGACCTTCAGGCCCGCGAGGTCGATCTCGGCGGGAACAGCGAAATCCTCGGACCGGCGCACCGCCTTGCCGTGGATCGTCGTCGCCAGCGGATCGCAGGCATCGTCCGAGACCATGGTGGAGAGAAGGAGGCACAGGTCCGGCACGGTCCGCGCCATCGGTCCGAGCACGCTCAGCGGATTCCAGCCGAGCGGGCGCTTGTCGCTCGGCACCAGGCCCGGCGAGGGGCGGAAGCCGACAATGCCGTTGAAGGCGGCGGGGTTGCGCAGCGAACCGCCCGTGTCCGAGCCCGTCGCGATCGGCACCATGCCGCAGGCAAGCGCAACGCCCGACCCGCCAGAGGAGCCGGCAGCCGATTTCGTCGGATCGAACGGATTGCCCGTCGCGCCATAGACGGCGTTGCGGGTGTTGGCGCCGGCACCCCATTCCGGTGTGTTGGTCTTGCCGGCGATGATCGCGCCCGCCTCACGCACCGAGCGGACGATGAGCTGGTCCTCCGGCGGCACTAAATCCTTGAAGATCACGCTGCCATAAGTGGTGCGCAGGCCCTTGGTGTTCTCAAGGTCCTTCACGCCCACGGGAAGGCCGTGGAGCGGCCCCAGGGCATCGCCGCGCATGACCGCCGCGTCGGCCGCTTTTGCCGCTGTACGGGCCGCGCTGTCGTCCCGCGCCACCATGCAGTTCACCGCCGGGTCCACCGCGTCGATGCGGGCAAGGCAGCTCTCCAGCAGTTCCGTCGGCGAGAGCTTCTTCGCCCCGATGAGGCGGCGGGCCTCGATGGCGGTGAGGTCGCAGGGTTCCATGGGGTGGGCACTTTCCGGGCAGGACCAAAGATGCGGCATCCTGTCCGCGACCCGTCCATCGTGCAACGCGGCAAGCGCCAAGGCATGGCTGCCACGCATGGCTCGGCCGTGAGCCGTCCCGCCGCCTGCATGGCCCGCAGCACGAGGCCCGGCTAAGGTTCGCGCTCCGGGGCACCCCTGCCCCTTCCGCGCGTTCCGGATCAGCCATGGCCCTTCCCGACAAGATCATCGCCCTCGCCCCCGAAATGACCGCCTGGCGGCATGATTTCCACGCCCATCCGGAAATCGGCTTCGAGGAGACCCGCACCTCCGAGATCGTCGCCAAGGCGCTGGAGGGCTGGGGCTACGAGGTCCATCGCAATGTCGGCAAGACCGGCGTCGTCGGCCGCCTCAAGGTCGGCTCCTCGCCGCGGTCCATCGGCCTGCGCTGCGACATGGACGCGCTGCCGATGCACGAGATTACCCAGCTCGCCTATCGCTCCAAGTATGAGAACCGCATGCATGCCTGCGGCCATGACGGCCACACCGCGAGCATGCTGGGCGCGGCCAAGTACCTCGCCGAGACCAGGAACTTCGACGGCACCGTGACGCTGATCTTCCAGCCGGCCGAGGAAGGCGTCGGCGGCGCCAATGCCATGCTGGCCGACGGCCTCTTCGACCGCTTCCCCTGCGATGCCGTCTTCGGCTTCCACAATTCGCCGAAGCTCGATGTCGGCAAGTTCGCCATCCGCCCGGGCCCGATGATGGCCGGCGGTGCCTTCTTCGACATCAAGGTGCAGGGCCGCGGCTCCCACGGCGCCCATCCCGAACATTCCGTCGACCCGGTGCTCACCGCCTGCCAGATCGTCACCGCGCTGCAGTCCATCGTCTCGCGCAACATCGGCGCAGTGGACCAGGGCGTCATCTCGGTGACGCGGATCGAGGGCGGCGACGCCTACAATGTCGTGCCTGACACGGCCTGGATCCGTGGCACGGCGCGCTACTTCAAGCCGGAGATCGGCAAGCTGATCGAGGACAACATGCGCCGCATGGCCAAGGGCGTCGCCGCCGGCTTCGGCGCGACGGCCGAAGTCGACTGGCGGCTGATCTTCGCGCCGCTCTACAACACGCCGGAACATGCGGAGTTCGCGGCCGACGTCGCGGCTGAACTCGTCGGCGAGCAGCATGTCGACCGCAACCGCAGCCTCATCATGGGCTCGGAGGACTTCTCCTTCATGCTGGAGAAGGTGCCGGGCGCCTATATCAACATCGGCAACGGCGATTCCGCCCAGGTCCACAATCCCGCCTACGACTTCAATGACAAGCTCCTGCCCTATGCCGCGGCCTTCTATGCCCGCGTGATCGAGAAGAAGCTCGCCGTCGCCTGACGCCCCGCCCGGCGCCGCTTCACCATAGGGAGCGGCGCCGCTTGGCCGTGGGCCTAAGGCCGTGCCACAGTCCACCGACACCGAAGACGGGGATCGGATCATGGACGCCTGGCTCAAGGCTGCGCTCGACTATGTGCCGCGCTGGATCGACTTCCAGGTCCAGCATTTCGACCAGCCGGGCTGCTCGATCGCCATCGCCCATCGCGGCGAGGTGGTGCTGGAGGAGGCCTTCGGCACGGCGGACCTGGGGACCGGCGAGGCGCTCACGCCCCGCCACCGCTTCCGCGTCGCCTCCCATTCCAAGACCTTCACCGCCGCCGCCATCCTGAAGCTGAAGGATCGCGGCCTGCTGCGCCTCGACGATGCGGCCGGCACCTTCGTCCAGGGGCTGCACGAGGACGCCGCCGCCGCGACCCTTTCCCAGCTTCTCTCCCACAGCGCCGGCTATGTCCGTGACGGCGCCGATGCCGGCTATTTCCCCGGCACCCGCCCCTTCCTCACCGCCGCGCAGCTCAGGGCCGAGCTGGCGCTGGCCCCGCCGCTCCCCGCTGGCCAGCGGTTCAAATATTCGAACCACGGCTATGGCATTCTCGGCCTCGTCATCGAGGCGGTGACCGGCGAGCACTACCGCGACTGGATTATGCGCGAGATCGTAGGCCCGGCCGGCCTGACCGAGACCTATGCCGATATCGGGCTGATGAATGCCGGCACACTGGCCAAGGGCCACTCGACCCGCCTGCCCTATGGCCGCCGCCTCGTCATTCCCGGCGATGCGCCGACCGCGGACCTCGCCTCGGCCACCGGCTTCGTCTCGACCGCCGCCGACCTCGCCCGCTTCTTCGCGCAGCTGTCGCCCTCATCGCCCGCGACGCTGCTCTCCCCCGCCGCCCGCCGCGACATGACCCGTCGCCACTGGCGCGACAGCGAAAGCACGCTGGAGCGCTATTACGGCCTCGGCACCATCTCCGGCAGCGTCGCCGGGTGGGACTGGTTCGGCCATTCCGGCTCCTTCGCCGGCACGCTGTCACGCACGGCGGTCTTCCCCGCCGAGGATGTGACGATCTCCGTCCTGACCAATGCCATCGATGGACCGGCCCAGCTCTGGGTCGACGGCATCGCCCAGATCCTCAAGGTCTTCCGCACGCGAGGCGCACCCAGCGCGGAGGTCGCCGATTGGGCCGGCCGCTGGTGGACGCTCTGGGGCGCCATGGACCTGGTGCCGGCCGGCGACAAGGTGCTGGCGAGCCCGCCGGCGCTCAACCCGCCGCTGGCCGAGGTCAGCGAGATCACCGTCACCGGCCTCGATGCCGGCCTCATCACCCGTGCGCCCGGCTTCAACCAGCCCGGCGAGGCGGCGACCCGCGTCCGTGATGCCGAGGGCGAGGTCTCGGAGGTCTGGATGGGCGGCGTCCGCCTGATCGGTGAGTTCGCCTTCGCCGAGGAGGTCGCGACCCGCTTCGGAGGGTGACGCGAAGAAGCCGCTCCGCCACCGGCGGGCGGACCGCCGGCGGGGGAGCGGGCGGAGCCGTTCCCCGGCTCCTGGACCTCGTCAATGCGCGGCGGCAGCCTGCGGAAAGGGATCGAGCCAGAAGGGCAGTGCCTCGAGGCGGGCGTTCCAGTTGGCCACGGCCGGATAATCGGCCAGCGGAATGCCGGCGGCCGCCGCGTAGGGAAAGGTGATCGCGACCGCGACATCCGCGAGGGTCAGGCGATCCCCCACCAGCATGGTCCGGCCCGACAGATGGCGCTCCAGCACGGCGAGCCCCGCCCGCGTCCGCTTGCGAGCCGTCGCATCGGCGGCGGCATCGACGTCGCCCAAGCCGAAATGCGGGCGGATGACATGCTCGAAATAGAGCGTGCCGGCCTGCGGATTGAACTCATGCGCCGCCCAGCTCAGCCAGCGCTGCGCCTCCACCGCCTCGCGCGCAGCCGTTGGCCAGAGGTCCGAGCCGGCGGCGAGCGCCAGATGCATCATGATCGCATCCGACTCCCACAGGACGAGGTCACCATCCACGAGGACGGGCACCTTGCCGTTGGGGTTCAGGACCTTGAAGGCCGGCCCCTTGTGCTCGCCGCGCCCGAGGTCGATCGGGCGAAACGCCACGGGCGAGCGGAGATGCCGCGCGACGAAGCAGGCCTTCCGCGGCATCAGCGTCTCGGCATAGTGCAGCACCATCGATCCATCGGTCATGCCAGGTGCTCCCGCGCGAACAGCGCTTCCAGACGGTTGAGCGAGGCAGTCCAGCCGCGCGTATGGCCAAGGCGGGCAGCCTCGTCGACGAACTGCTCGTGGATGAGGGTGAGCATGCAGCCATCCCCGTCCGGCCGGCAGCGCACCGTCACCTGCGACACGCGCTCCGGCGTCGAACCCCAGAACCACGAGAAGACCAGCCGCTCGCCGGGCACGACCTCCTTGTAGGTGCCGTGCACGTCATGCCGCTCGCCGGCATAGCTGAACCCGACATGGAAGCGGCCGCCGACCCGCACGTCGAGATCCACGACATGCATGTCCTCGGGCGTTCCCGGCCCCCACCAGCGCGCTAGCTGCCGCGGGTCCGTCCACGCCGCGTAGACGCGGGCGGGACTGGCGTTGAGCCACCGCCGGAGGGTGAGGCTGGGCCGGGCGTCGATGCGGCGACCGGGATCGGCGTCGAGGGGGCGGGCTTGGGCGGACATGACTCCTCCTCGAGGAAGGCCTGCAGGCGGTCGAGCTGGCGCGTCCAGAAGATCTGGTAACGGTTCAACCAGGCCATCGCCTCCTCCATGGGATCGGCGTTCAGCTGGCAGAAGACGGTGCGCCCGGTCTTGGTGCGAGTCACCAGGCCGGCCTCGGCCAGCACGTCCAGATGCTTCATCACCGCCGGCAGCGACATGGCGAAGGGCCGAGCGAGATCGCTGATCGACAGGGCGTCTGCCTCGCCGAGACGGGCGAGCAGAGCCCGCCGGGTCGGATCGGCGAGAGCCTGGAAGGTTCGGTCGAGGGGTGCGGCCTGTTGCTTAACCATGTTGTTTAGTTATGACCGCAGAGCCGCGCCTGTCAAGCGGCCTCACGCCGCAAGGCCCAGCGCCTCCCGGCCCGGGCAATGGTCCAGCGGACGCGTGATCGCCAGCAGCCGCGCATCCTGCCGGTGGGAGGCGACGGCAAAGCCCGCCGCCTGGGCGAGGGCGCGCATGCGGTGGTTGGTGTGGAGGAGCTCCCCGGTCAGGTGCCGCGCGCCGGCTGCGGCGGCGCGCAGGCCGATGCTCGCAAGGATGCTGCGGCCGATCCCCCTGCCCTGCCATGGATCGGCGACCGACAAAGCGAGCTCGGCGTTCGCCCCGTGGGCATCAAGCGCCAGCACGCCTTCACCGACCAGCAGCGGCGCGCCATCGTCGAGGCGCTCGACCGCCAGGCCGGTGACCGGGCCGTCGGGATGGCCGATGAGGCGGAGCGCCGCCGCGGGCGTCAGCTGCGCCAGGCCGCCGAGGAAGCGGTTGCGCCGCGAGGCCGGCGACAGGCCCGCCACATGCTCGCCGAGGCGCTCGGCCTCCTCCGGTGCGAAGGGCCGAATGCGCACGAGGTCGCCGGCGCGGGTGCGGAACAGCTGGACGGGAGCCGCGGCGACGCTGCGGGGAACCGGACGGTGCGGGTCCATGGCTCAGGCCGCCCGGCGGGCATCGTCCGCGGCCGGCTCGGCCTCGGCAACCGCATCGGCCGCACGGGGCCAGTCGATCTCCGCCGCCGCAGGCCCGGCAATGGCGCAGACGAGGGTGAGGCCCTCGCGATCGACGACGAAGTCCTCGCCGACCTCCAGCAGCACGTCGCGCGGATCGTCGGCAAAGGTCAGCCACAGCACGCCGCTGCGGCAGGTGACGCGCGCCCCGACCTGCTCCAGGCGAACGATGCCGCCCCGCTGCAGATAGACGCGATCGGTCATGTGGTCGGCCATGGCCGCCCCCTTTGCAATGAGGATTGGGAATGTCAGACTGATGGGGCGGCTGCGATGCCCTGCCCGTGACACACAGAATGCAGGCCTCTTCGCACCTGCACAAACGATCAATTCTCACGCAATGCATGAGGTGAAGGAATGGCAAGGAAGCGCTATGACCTGCCGCCGCTCGGCTTCGTGCAGGGTTTCGAGGCAGCCGCCCGCACCCTCTCCTTCACCCGTGCCGCGGACGAGCTGGCGCTGACCCAGTCGGCGGTGAGCCGCCAGATCAAGACGCTAGAGGAGCACCTCGGCGTGACGCTCTTCGAGCGCCGCCACCGGGCCCTCGCCCTCACCGAGGACGGCCGTGCCTTCCACCGCATCGCCACCGACGTGCTCGACCGGCTGCAGGGCGGCATCAACCAGATGCGCGCCCGCCATGCCGACAACCAGCTGGCGGTGACCACCGTCTCGGGCTTCGCCTCGCTCTGGCTCATCCCGCGGCTGAAGCGCTTCACCCGCCTCCACCCGCATGTCGATGTGCGCATCGTCGCCAATGACCGCATCCTCGACCTCGAGCGCAGCCAGATCGACCTCGCCATCCGCTACACCAAGACGGAACGCGCCCCGGCCGGCGCCGAGCGCCTCTTCGCCGAGGACATCCTCCCCGTCTGCCACCCCTCGCTGGTGACGGATGCCGCCGCGCCGCTGCGACAGCCGGAGGACCTCGCGCGCCACACGCTCCTCCACCTCGACTATCACGGCGCCAGCCGCACCTGGTTCGACTGGGGCACCTGGCTGACGGCGCTGGGCATCGAGGACCTGAAACCCGCGGGCTCCCTGCGCTTCTCGCGCTACGACCAGATGATCCAGGCGGCAATGGACGGCCAGGGCGTGGCGCTCGGCGTCTCGCCGCTGATCAACGAGGCGATCCGCTCCGGCACCCTCGTCGCGCCCTTCGACCGCCAGGTCGACGGCCCGCATGGCTATTATCTGATCCGCTCCAGCGCGGGCGCGGCCAAGCCGCAGGTGGCGGCCTTCGTCGCCTGGCTGCACGAGGAGGCGGCCGATGACCTCGTCGCCGAGCCCCTCGCCGAGCTCGCCATCCTGCAGGGCGCGATGGTGTGAGCAGTGCTGCCGCCCGCCTTGCAAATCAGCGGCGGGACGGGCATAGAAGCGCCCCAACGGAGACGTGGCCGAGCGGCTGAAGGCACTCGTTTGCTAAATGAGCATACCCCAAAAGGGTATCGAGGGTTCGAATCCCTCCGTCTCCGCCATTTCCCGAATCCCAGCGATCCGCCCTACCCTCACCCGCCCCGCGCCCATGGCGGCGGGACGATCCTGCCACGCCGCACAGCCATCACCAGCAGCGTGATGCCGGTGGCGGTGCAGAGCGCGAAGGCGATGACCGAGGATTCCAGGCCGAAGCTGCCGCCGGTCAAGAGGTCCGGCCCGCTGATGATGGGCCGGATGAGGCCGGGGTCCGCGACGCTGCCCGACACGATGCCGGAAAAGACCGCCGACTGGGTATAGTTCCAGGCCATGTGGAAGCCGATGCTCAGCCAGAGCCGCCGCGTCAGCATATAGGCGGCGGCCAGCAGCAGGCCGGCCTCGACGCTGATGAAGATGGCGCCCGTCAGGGTCGCGGCGGGATTGACGAGGTGCATCAGGCCGAACACCGCGGACGAGACGATGAGCGAGATCCAGCTCCCGAACAGGTCCTCGACGGAGCGAAACAGCACGCCGCGGAACAGCAGCTCCTCGAAGACGCCGGAATGCAGGGCGAAGGCGAGGGCCGGAATGAGGAAGGTCCAGGGATTGAACCCCTCGATCCGATAGATCCCGAGGGCCATCAGGATCGCGACACAGGCGGTGTAGAGCCCGGCCCCTACGACAAGCCCCGCGCCCCATTCCCTGGCTGCGCCGGCGAGTGCGAACTCGTCAGAGGGCCGCCCTTCGATCAGGCGCGCATAGGCCACGTAGACCGCGATGGCCGCCGCCACCATCCCCGCCACGACGGCAATCGACGTGAGCGTGTCGCCCTTCAACTGCTCCATGAAGCCGCCGCTGATCGCCATCAGGGCGAACAGGGCCCCGCCGAGGACGATGAGACGCGTCAGCGGGAAGCGGATGATGCGCAACCACAGCGGGGGAGTCGTGGGGGACGGCGTCGTCATGGCCAGTTCCGGCAAGCCGCGCATTGGTCGCGCTGAAGAGACGATCCCACGGCACGATCTCCAGGAAGGGCCGATGAACCCCAATCCGATCCTGTACATCGATACCTGTCAATCGCGAGGGCCTGAGTGCCGGGCTGCGGCGAAACCTTGGGCCGCCACGAGCGCGCACGGACCGTTAACCCTCCCTTGACCACTCCATCCTTACGCTCCGTCATGTCAACCTGACATGACAGGACTCCCCCATGGCGATCCCGCAAACCGACAACGTGGTCGCCTTGCGCGCCGTCACCGCATCAGCGGTGGAGACCACGCCGCTCCTGGCCGCCACAGCCGCCATGACCCAGGCGCTCGAGCGCTTCGCCGCTGCCGCCCAGGGCATCAGCGCGGCGACGGTCGAGGACGAAGCACGCGCCCGGCTCATGACCAGGCTCGGCGAGATTGCCAGCCAGGCCGCCGAGTTGCAGCTTGCCATCGTGAGCCTGCATTTCGGCCTCTGACGCGGCCTGCCGGCCCCCGACGGATCCTATTCCGCGGCCGACGGCATGTCCTGGCTGAGATCGGCCGGCCCGGCAGGATCGCCCGGCGCCGTCTCGCAATTCAGGTCCGGCGCCGCCACCACACGCCGCCCCCGGAAATCCGTGCGCGTCACGAAGAGCCCGCGCTCCTCGAAATAGGCGAGCAGCCGCCGCGCCCGGCTCGGCGAATGGCTGCCATAGACCCGCGCGATGGTCGCATCCGACGGACACGGCGCGCCGGAGAGCGCCGCCCGGGCGATGACCAGGAACACGCCCTGCAGGTCGTCGGGGAGCCCGGCGGAGAGCGTCACCGCCTGCGACCAGCCCTCCTCGCCCTCGCGGCTCATGTCGACGCCGGCCCGCGCCACGGCGAAGCGGCGGCGGAAATCGGCCAGCGTCAGTGGCTCGCCCGGCACGCGGCGGATGCGGCAGCGCACGAGGAAGTCCTGGTAGAGCACCGCGACCGTGCGGAAGGCGGCGTCCGGATCGGCGAGGATCTCGCGCAGCACCTCGTCGATCATCGCGGCATGTTCGGCCTCGGCGATGATCGGGAGCATGGGCTCGGCCGGTTCCTCCGCCTTCGGGCGGGCATTGGCGAGCTGGGTGAGGATGTCGGCGGTGGAGACCGGCGGCGGCGGGGGCGGCCGGCGCACCGCCATGGGCCGGGCTTCCTCCGGCGAGGGCGTGAAGATGAGGTCGCGCGCATCCTCCGGCGCTGGCGCATCGGGCAGCGGCGTCAGCTTCGGGCTGGTGGAGCGGGCCGAGGTCTCGACCGGGCCGATGGTGACGGGCAGCGGCCGGCGCGACATGGCCGGCCCCAGCGCCACGAAATGGCCGCGGGCAAGGTCGCGGAACATCTCGGACTGGCGGCGGTCCATGCCGAGGAGGTCGGCGGCGCGCGCCATGTCGATGTCGAGGAAGGTGCGGCCCATCAGGAAGTTCGAGGCTTCCGCCGCCACGTTCTTGGCGAGCTTGGCGAGGCGCTGCGTGGCGATGACGCCGGCAAGGCCGCGTTTGCGGCCGCGGCACATGAGGTTGGTCATGGCACCGAGCGAGAGCTTGCGCGCCTCATCCGAGACCTCGCCGGCCACGGCGGGGGCGAAGAGCTGCGCCTCGTCCACGACCACGAGGACCGGGTACCAGTGGTCGCGGTCGGCATCGAAGAGCCCGCCGAGGAAGGCCGCGGCGCAGCGCATCTGCTGCTCGACGTCGAGCCCTTCGAGATTGAGCACGACGGAGACGCGGTGCTGGCGGATTCGGCCGGCGATGCGGGTGAGCTCGGCCTCGGATCGCTCGGCATCGACGACCACATGGCCGTATTTGTCGGCCAGCGTGACGAAGTCACCCTCCGGATCGATGACGCATTGCTGCACCCAGGGCGCGCTCTGCTCCAGCAACCGGCGCAGCAGATGCGACTTGCCGGAGCCGGAATTGCCCTGGACCAGCAGGCGGGTGGCCAGGAGCTCCTCGAGATCGAGCGTGGCCGCCTTGCCTCCGGGCTGCGACCCCATGTCGATATCGACCTTCATCGGGACTCACGCATCCTCATCCGCGGAACGGGCCTTCCTAGCATCCCGTGTGCGCCCGCGCCTCCCCATCCCAGAGAAACCCACAGGCAACCGCCGGGCTGGCCTCCGGCGCCCGGATGGTCTATCCCCCGCCGCTTTCCCGCGAAGGACCCCATGCCCGTGGCCGAGCCCGCCCCGCTGTCGATCGGCATCGATTTCGGCACGACCAACACCGTCATCGCGGTGGCGGACGAGGACGGCCGTGCCGAGGCCGTGACCTTTCGCCATGGCGAGGCCGACCTGAAGGGCTTCGTCACTGCGCTCTGCTATTGGCAGGAGCGCGCCGGCGGCCGCGTCACCACCCGCGTCGAGGGCGGCCCCTTCGCCATGGACCAGCTCATGGTCGGCGGCGGGCCGCAGCGCTTCATCCAGTCGTTCAAAACCTTCGCGGCGAGCGCCAGCTTCCAGGAGACGCGCATCTTCGGCCGCACCACGCGGTTCGAGGACCTGGTGGTCGATTTTCTCGGCACCGCCGCGAAGCGCGCCGGCCGGCCGCTCGACCTCGAAAACGCGCGCGTCCAGATCGGCCGTCCCGTGCGGTTTGCCGGCACGAACCCGGACGAGGCGCTGGCCATGACGCGCTACCGCTCGGCCTTCGGCCGCCTCGGCCTGACCGATGCCCATTATGTCTATGAGCCGGTTGGCGCCGCCTTCTTCTATGCCCGCGCCCTCGACCACGATTCCACGGTGCTGGTCGCCGATTTCGGCGGCGGCACCTCGGACTTCTCGGTGATGCGCTTCGAGCGCAGGGACGGCCGCCTTGCCGCGACGCCGCTCTCCCATGCCGGCATCGGCATTGCCGGCGACAGTTTCGACTATCGCATCGTCGATGCCATGGTCTCGCCCGCCCTCGGCAAGGGCTCGTCCTATCGCTCCCTCGACAAGGTCCTGACCGTCCCGAACCGTTACTACGCCAATCTCGCCCGCTGGCATCAGCTCGCCATGATGAAGTCGAACGGCGATCTCGCGGGCCTGCGCGACCTCGAGAAGGTGGCGCTGGAGCCGGAAGCCCTGCGCCGCTTCATCGACGTCGTCGACTATGACCTCGGTCTTGCCCTCTACCGCGCGGTGTCGGACGCCAAGGTGGCCCTGTCCTCGACGGATGAGGCGGAGTTCCGTTTCGTCGCCGACGACGTTTCAATCACCGGCCGCATCGCCCGCGCCGATTTCGAGTCCTGGATCGCCGAGGACGTGGCGCGCATCGGCGCCACCGTGGACGAGGCGCTCGCCCGCGCCGGCGTCACCGAAAAGGCTATCGACCGCGTCTTCCTCACCGGTGGCACCTCCTTCGTGCCGGCCATCCGCCGCCTCTTCACCGACCGTTTCGATGCCGACCGCCTTACCCAGGCCGACCAGTTCGAATCGATCGCCTATGGCCTCGCCCTCATCGGCCGCGAGCCGGACGCGGCGCGCTGGGCCGCCTGAGGCGCGCTTGGCGCGAATGCCCGCTCCGCCTTGGCCGGCCTAGGTGAGGGCCGCAGGACCGGCCCATGATGCCCGCTCATCGGCCGGAGGCGCGCAGTGACCATTCTCATCACCGGGGGAACCGGCTTCGTCGGCGCGGCGACCGTCGACCATTGCGCCAGGGCCGGCGAGGACGTCGTGGTGCTCGCCGCCCATGCGCCCGAGCCCGGCTGGCTGCCTGCCGGCGTCGAGGTGCGGCTCGCCGACATCCGTGACGCCCAGGCGCTCGCCGCCGTGATGCGGGAGCGCCGGCCCCGCGCCGTCATCCATGGCGCCGCCATCACCGCCGGCCCCGACATGGAGCGCGCCCATCCCGAGCGCATCGTCTCGGTGAATGTCGGCGGCACCGCAGCGGTGCTGCAGGCGGCCGCCGAAGCCGGCTGCGGGCGCGTCGTCATCTGCTCCTCCGCGAGCGTCTATCCCCTCGCCAAGGCCGATGCCGAGCGCTTCCGCGTCGATCGCGACCCGCCCGTCCCGGCCGCGCTCTACGGCCTCACCAAGAAGATGGCCGAGGAGGTCGCGACGCGGCTTGGCGCGGTCTATGGGCTGACGACGCCGATCCTCCGCATCGCCGGAGTCTATGGCCCCTTCGAGCGCGACACCGGCGTGCGCGAAATCCTCTCCGCCCCGGCGCAGGTGGTGGCGGACGCACTCGCCGGACGGCCGACGCGCCTGACGCGGCCCGGTTTCGGCGCCTGGCTGCATTCGCGCGACGCGGCAGCAGCCCTCGTGACCCTGGCGGAGGCGTCCTTCGCCGAGGCAGCGCCGATCTTCGATCTCGGCGGCCCGGAGGTCTTTTCCATCGAGGCCTTCTGCCGGGCCATTGCGCCGGCCTTCCCAGGCTGGAGCCATGCCGTCGATCCGGACCATCCGACGGTGCGCTACCAGATCCCCGCCGACCGGCCGGGAAGCGATTTCTCCCGCCTTGCCGCAGCAACGGGGTTCACGCCCCGCTTCGGCCTCGCCAATGGCGCGGCCGACTACCTGGCATGGCTCGGGCGCCCCTCGGCTACTGCGGGTTGAAGCCCCCTGCCCCACGGGCATGGCTGCCGGGTCAGCCATGCGCCGGGCGGGGTTTGACCCGGCGCGAAGCTCTCTCCTAGCCTCCATCCCGTGGGGAGCGTCACCATGGACGATGTCGGCCACCGCTGGCTCAACCAGCATCGTGCAGGCCAGAGACTGCCGCGGGCGGTCGGCGGCGACGGCATCTTCGTCCATGACGAACATGACCGCCGCTTCCTCGACGGCTCCTCCGGCCCGGCGCTCTTCTGCCTCGGCCACGGCCATCGCGAGGTGATCGAGGCGATCAAGGCGCAGTACGATCGCCTCTCCTTCGGCTACACCGCCGACTTCACCTCCGACCCCATCGATGCGCTCGCCGACACCATCGTCGACCAGGCAGGCGGCGGGCTCTCCCGCGTCTCCTTCGTCTCCGGTGGCTCCGAGGCGACCGAGACCGCGATCAAGATCGCGCTCCAGTATCACCTCGCCCGCGGCCATGCCGGGCGAACCCATTTCTTCGCCCGCCGCCAGTCCTGGCATGGCTACACGATGGGAGCGCTGTCGCTCTCCGGCCATCCGGCCCGCCGCCGGCCCTATGTCGGCGCGCTGATGCCGGTGACGCATCTGTCGCCCGCCAATGACTACCGCCCGCCCGAGGGGGTGAGCAAGGAAGGGCTCGTGGACTATCTCGCCGCTGAATTCGAGCGGGAGATCCACCGCGTCGGCGCCGAGCGCATCGCCGCTTTCTTCTTCGAGCCGGTGGTGGGCGCGGCCGGCGGCGCGGTCCCCGCGCCGGAGGGCTACGCGCAGCGCATGCGCGAGATCTGCACCCGCTACGGCATCCTGATGGTCGCCGACGAGGTCATGTGCGGCGTCGGGCGCTGCGGCACCTGGCGCACCCTCGCCCATGACGGCGTTGCGCCGGACATCATGGTGACCGCCAAGGGTCTTGCCGGCGGCTATGCCCCGCTCGGCGCAGCGCTGATGACGGAAGAGGTCTACCGCACCATCGCCGACACGTTCGGGACCATTGCGTCGGTCCATACCTATTCCGGCCATACCGCCGCCTGCGCCGCCGGCCTCGCGTTGCAGAAGGTCATCATCCGTGACGGCCTCGTCGCAAAATGCCGGACCGATGGCACCTATCTCATGCAGGCGCTCGGCCAGGCCTTCGGCCAGAACCCGCATGTCGGCGACATCCGCGGCCGCGGCTTCTTCGTCGCCGTCGAACTGGTGAAGGACCGCGACGGCAAGGTGCCCTTCGCGCCGTCCCACGGCCTTCACAAGCGCATCAAGGATGAGGCCTTTGCCCGCGGCCTGCTCTGCTATCCCTCGCCCGGCACGGCCGACGGCTATGCGGGAGACCACGTGATCCTCGCCCCGCCCTACATCATCACCCGTCCGGAGATCGACCAGATGGTCGACCTCCTGAAGGACGCCGTGGATGCGGCGCTCCAGAGCCTGCCGAAGGACGCCGCGTGATGCGCCTCGCCGACAATGTTGCGGTCATCACCGGAGGCGGCTCGGGAATCGGGCGGGCGGTGGCACTCGCCTTCGCGCGCGAGGGCGCCCGCCTCGCCCTCGTCGACCGTGATGGCCCCGGCGCCGAGGAAACGGCCCGCCTCGTCACGGAAGCGGGCGGCGAGGCCATGGTGCGCGTCTCCGATGTCGGCGAGCCCGGCACGGCCGACGCGGATGCCGCGGCGGTCATCGCCCGTTTCGGCCGCATCGACATTCTCTATGCCGGTGCCGGCTTTTCGGTCGGCGGCACGGTGCTGACCACCAGCCCCGAGGACTGGGACCGCGTCTTCCGCGCCAATGTCGGCGGCACCTGGCTCTGGGCCCGCGCGGTCGTGCCCACGATGAAGGCGCAAGGGGGTGGCGCGATCGTCACCACCGCCTCGCAGCTGGCGCTCGCCGGCGGCGCCGGCAATTCCGCCTATATCGCCGCCAAGGGCGCCATCCTCAGCCTCACTCGCACCATGGCGCTGGACTTTGCCCCCGACCGCATCCGCGTCAACGCGGTCGCGCCCGGCGCCATCGACACCCCGATGCTGCGCCGCTCCTTCGCCCGCAATGCCGACCCGGCCGCCGCCGAGGCGCGCTCGGTCGGCCGCCACCCGCTGCGCCGCCTCGGACGCCCCGAGGAGATCGCGGAGGCCGTGCTCTATCTCGCCAGCGACGCCGCCGCCTTCACCACGGGGACCACCCTCGCCGTGGATGGTGGCTGGCTTGCCGGCTGACACTGCCCAGCCTTTGGGCAGGGACTGCTGGCGCGCCTCAAGGGCGCGCAGGAAGGACAAGCGTTTCGCCGGGCCCGCTGGCGGAAGAACGGACATGCCGACGGCCGACCGTTTCGCCTTGCGATACGGTCGTGCTGGTACGGAGATTGCAACCAACCCACAAGGGCTTCGGCCTGCTGGTCAACGGAGACTACGTCATGAAACTGGACCGTCGTAACCTCCTGGCGGGCGGCGCCGCCCTTGCTACGGTGCCGCATCTTGGCCGCGAGGCCTTCGCCCAAACCCGCGCCGAAACGCTGCGCCAGGTCACCGGCAACGCGGTCAACACCCTTGACCCGACCATGCCCGGTTCGACCCGCGAGGCCTTCGGCATCAGCGTCAACATCTATGACCGCCTGGTGTCCTTCGGCAAGAAACAGACCCCGGCCGGCTGGGTCTTCGATCCCGACACCATCCGTGGCGAGCTCGCCGAGAAGGTGGTCACCTCCGCCGACGGCATGACATTCACCTTCCACCTGCGCCGCGACGCCAAGTTCCACGACGGCACGCCCGTCACCGCCGAGGACGTGAAGTGGTCGCTCGACCGCGCCGTCTCGGCCAGGTCGCTCGCCGCCGCCCAGATCCAGACCGGATCGTGGACCAAGCCCGAGCAGTTCAGGATCATCGACCAGTACACGGTCGAGGCGAAGGTCGACAAACCCGACCGCCTGGCGCTGCCGAACCTCTGCACGCTCTACTGCATCATCTTCAATTCGAAGGTGGTGAAGAGCCATGCCACCGCCGCCGATCCCTGGGGCCAGGAATGGACCAAGACCAACACGGCCGGCTCGGGCGCCTATATCCTGGAGTCCTTCCGTCCCGGTGAGCAGGTGATCCTGCGCCGCAACGACGCCTGGAACCGCTCCATCGACGGCAAGCCGGCCGGCTTCCGCCGTGTCATCTGCCAGACCATTCCGGAGGCCGCCACCCGCGCCAGCCTGATCGAGAAGGGCGATGCCGACCTCTCCATCGACCTCGCGGCCTCGGACGTCGCGACGCTGGCCAGCCGCGGCAACGTCAAGGTGATCTCGACGCCCCAGTTCAACGCCTTCTCGATGATCGCGTTCAACACGCAGGCCGCCCCCTTCAACAACAAGAAGCTTCGCCAGGCCATTGCGGCGGCCCTGCCCTACGGCAACATCTTCAAGGCCGCCCTCTTCGAGCGGGGCGCGCCTCTGTTCGGCGCCAACTGGACCGACACCCCGCCGAGCGGCATCTTCCCGCAGCCGATGCCCCTGAAGCAGGACGTCGCCCTCGCCCGGAAGCTGCTCGCCGAGGCCGGCTTCCCGAACGGCCTCGACACGCCCTTCGCGTTCAATGTCGGCGCGGCCGCGATCGCCGAGCCCATGGCGGCCCTGATCAAGGAATCGCTGGCGGCCATCAACGTCCGCGTCGACATCCAGAAGCTGCCCGACGCGCAAATCTCGACGATGGTCACCGAGAAGAAGCTGCCCTTCTTCACCGAGACCTCGATCGCCTGGCTGCCCTCGACCGACTACTTCTTCCGCAACTTCTTCACCGGCAACCAGCGCTGGAACTATTCCTCGTGGGACAATGCGGAGATCGTGGCGCTCGCCGAAAAGGCGCGTTTTGAGATCAATGCCGCGGAGTATGAGAAGCTCTGCAAGAAGATGATCTCCATCCTCGCCGAAGAGGTTCCGGTCCTGCTGCTGTGGCAGCCGAACCAGGATGCCGTGATGCCGAAGAATGTCGAGGGCTACGTCTACGGCTATCACCGCCAGGTCGACTATCGCGACATGAAGCGAGCCTGATCAGCCATGGGTCTTGCAGTCTCCATCGCGCGGCGCGCCGGGAAACGGGTCGTCTCGTCCCTCCCGGCGCTGTTCGGAGTGGTGATCTTCACCTTCCTCCTGATGCGCGTGCTGCCCGGCGATCCCGCGATCTTCTTCGCCTCCGGCCCCAATGCGGGCCAGGCGGAAATAGAGCAGATCCGCCAGCAGATGGGGCTCGACAAGCCCGTGCCCCAGCAATTGCTGCTCTATCTACGCGATATCGGCACCGGCAATCTCGGCCGATCCATGACCACCGGCCAGCCGGTGGTCACTGACCTCGTGTCGCGTCTGCCGGCGTCGCTGGAACTGACCTTCGTGGCGCTCATGCTGGCGCTGGTTCTGGCACTGCCGCTCGGCATTCTGGCGGCGCTGCGCCCGAACTCGCTGATCGACAACATCGTCCGGATGATCTGCACGCTCGGCGTCTGCGTGCCGACCTTCGTGTCCGGCCTGCTGTTCATCTTCGCCTTCTATTACATTCTCGGCATCGCCCCGGATCCGACCGGCCGCATCGACATTTTTGCCGGTCAGCCGCCGACCATCACCGGCTTCCTCCTCATCGACGCGGCCGTCGCCGGCGATTGGGACGCCTGGAGCTCGGCAGCGCGCCAGCTCATCCTGCCAGCCTGCACGATGGCGCTATTCGTGCTGGCCCCGCTCGCCCGCATGACGCGCGCCTCCATGCTCGCGGTGCTCACCAGCGACTTCGTGCGCACCGGCGAGGCCCTCGGCCTGTCGCGCCGCCGCGTCGTGCTGGTCTATGCCCTGCGCAACGCGCTCCTGCCGGTGCTCACCATCATGGGCATCGTCTTCTCCACCATGCTTGGCGCAAACGTGCTGGTGGAAAAGGTCTTCTCCTGGCCGGGCGTCGCCTCCTACGCGCTCGACGCCCTGCTCGCCTCCGACTACGCGCCCGTCCAGGGCTTCGTCCTCCTGATGGCGACCATCTTCGTGATGGTGAACCTGACCGTCGACGTGCTCTACGGTCTCGCTGATCCCCGGATATCCATCGAATGATCGCCGTCTTGCGCCATACCGGCTGGGTCCTGCGCGGCAATCCCGTGACCATGGTCGCCAGCTTCGGGGCCCTGGTCCTGGTCACGCTGGCGATTGTCGGTCCGTGGATCGTGCCCTACGACCCGACTGCGTCCAACGTGCCGAACGCCCTGATGCCGCCCTCCGCCGCCCACTGGTTCGGCACCGACCAGCTCGGCCGCGATGTGTTCTCGCGCGTCATCGCCGCCACCCGCCTCGACCTTGCGATCGCCGCCTCCGCCGTCTCGCTGTCCTTCGCCCTCGGCGCGATGATCGGCGCCTTCTGCGGCTATACCGGCGGACGGCTCGACCGCTGGGTCGGCCGCTTCGTCGACGTGCTGATGGCCTTCCCGCTCTTCGTGCTCGCCATGGCCATGGTTGCGGCTCTCGGCAACCGCGTCGAGAACATCATCTACGCCACCGCCATCATCAACCTGCCCTTCTACATCCGCTTCGCCCGTGCCGAGGTGAATGTCCGGCGCAATTCCGGCTGGGTGGAAGCGGCGCGCGCCTCCGGCAACAGCCACGTGCGCGTGGTCATGCTGTTCCTGCTGCCCAACGTACTGCCGGCCATGGCCGTGCAGATCTCGCTCAACCTCGGCTGGGCCATCCTCAACGCCGCCGGCCTTTCCTTCCTCGGCCTTGGCGTGAAGCCACCGACCCCGGAATGGGGCATCATGGTCGCCGAGGGCGCGCGCTTCATCACGACAGGCAAATGGTGGCTTGTCGTCTTCCCCGGCGCGGCGCTGATGACCGCCGTCCTCTGCTTCAACCTGCTGGGAGACGGGTTGCGCGACATCCTCGATCCGCGGATGCGCACATGACCGGCCCGCTTCTCACCATCGAGGACCTCAAGGTCACCTTCTCCACCCGAAATGGACCGGTGGAGGCCATCAAGGGCGTGTCGCTGTCGCTCTCCGCCGGCGAAAGTCTGGGCATCGTCGGCGAATCCGGGTCCGGCAAGTCCGTCACCGCCTTCTCGGTCATGCAGCTCCTCGACCGTGCGGGGAAGATCACCGGCGGGCGGATCACCTTCCGCGGGCAGGACATCACCAACGCCTCGCGGGGGATGCTCCAGCCGCTGCGCGGCGCCGCCATGTCGATGATCTTCCAGAACCCGCGGGCGGCGCTGAACCCGATCCGGACGGTCGGCCTGCAGATCGCCGACGTGCTGCGCGCCCACGAACAGATCTCGGCCAAGGAGGCGCGGGCCCGCGCGCTCAAGCTGCTCGAGGCGGTGATGATCCGCGATCCCGAGGCCCGGCTCGACGCCTATCCGCACGAGCTCTCCGGCGGCATGTGCCAGCGCGTGATGATCGCCATGGCGATCGCCTGCGAGCCCACCCTGCTCATCGCCGACGAGCCGACCACCGGCCTCGACGTGACGACGCAGAAGACGGTGATGGACCTGCTCGCCGAGATCACCGCGCGGCGCGGCATGGCGATGATCCTCATCACTCACGATCTCGGCCTTGCCGCCCAGTACTGCCAGCGCGTCGCCGTGATGGAGAGGGGCGTCGTCGTCGAGCAGGCGGCGCCTGCCACGCTCTTCGGCGCCCCGACCCATCCCTATACGCGCCGGCTGGTGGCGGCCTCGCCGACCCGCCTCTCCACCGTCGAGAGCCTTGTCGTCGACCGCGAGGCGCTCCCCACCGCACCGGTCCGGATCGCGCCGCGACCAGGCTCCGAGCCGCTGCTCGCCGTGCGCAACTGCGTGAAGGTCTTCGACAACGGCTTCCGCGGCGTCGACGACGTGTCCTTCAGCCTCGCGCCGGGCGAGAGCCTCGGCCTCGTCGGCGAATCCGGCTCCGGCAAGAGCACGCTGTCGCGCATCGTCTGCCGGCTGATCGACGCCACCGAGGGCACGATCACCTTCGACGGCGAGGATATCGGCGCCATTCCCTCGCGCGATTTCTACCGCTCGCGCTTCCGCCGCGACATCCAGATCGTCTTCCAGGACCACGGGGACAGCCTCAATCCGCGCTTCTCCGCCTTTGACGCCATCGCCGATCCGCTGCGCCTGCTCGGCGGCGTGCAAGACGCCCGCGAGCTGCGCCGGCAGGTCGAGGACTGCGCGCGCCGCGTCGGCTTGCCGGAGGAGTTCCTCGACCGCTTCCCGCACCAGCTCTCGGGCGGGCAGAAGGCGCGCGTCGGAATCGCCCGGGCGATCGCCGCCAAGCCACGGCTGCTGGTGCTGGACGAGCCGACGGCGGCGCTCGATGTCTCGGTGCAGGCGGTGATCCTGCACCTGCTCGACCGGCTCCGGCGCGAGACGGGCCTCGCCTATCTCTTCGTCAGCCACGACCTCAACGTCGTGCGCATGATGTGCGAGCGCACCATCGTCCTGCAGAAGGGCCGGATCGTCGAGGAAGGCCCGAGCGGGCCGCTCTTCACGGCGCCGGCCTCGGACTATGCGCGCGAGCTCATCGCCGCCATCCCGCATTTCGATCCGGAGGCGGCGCTGGCGCGCCAGAAGGCCCTGGCCGCGGCGGTGTGAGGGGCGGCAGGCGCCCATCTCGCGTCCCGGGGAAGCGGCGCTAGAACCTCAACCGTCATGCCCGGGCTTGGCCCGGGCATCCACGAATTCTGCTGGCGCGGTGTTCAAGTCGTGGATGCCCGGCACAAGGCCGGGCATGACGAAGAGCGCTGAGCCATGCGGCGAAAGGGCTTCCCCCTACTCCGCCGCCTGCCCCAGCCCCTCGACCGTCTCGCGCACCGTGGCCTGCGCCACGTCATAGGCGAGGAAGGCCTGCCAGTGGGCATCCACGTCAGCTTCGAACAGGCCCTTGGTGATGCCGTCGACGAGCCGCGGCACGGCGGTCGTCATGGCGTTGATGGAGGAGCCTGACGGCCCGAAGCTCATGGTCGAGGCAATGGAGAACAGGTGCACGTTGGCGATCCACGGGGTCTTGCCCGGCACCTTCTCCATGAACTGGTAGTCCGGCGAGAGGTAAGGGAAGGCGCCGAGCCGGTCGCTGCGCTCCTCCTCCGGCGGCGTGTAGCGGTCCGCCCAGGTGAGGATGTTGTCGTGGAAGGCGGCAAGCTCCGGCTTCGCCGAAAAGTCCATGGCGATGCCGGTGCCGCAGATGAGGAAATCGGCGGCGAACTCGCCCTGCGGCGTCGTCACCACGGCGCGGCCGCCCTCCGCCCGCGCATTCGTCCACGGCGCGCCGGTATGCAGGACGAAATTGCGATGGGCGGCGCAGCGGTCATAGGTCGCCTGCGGGAAGCCCTCACGCAGGCCGAGGACGCGGGCCATGAAGCGCCAGCGCCACGCGTCGTCGAGATCGGCGAGATGTTTCATGAAGCCGCGGAAGGTGATCCAGCGATAGGGCTGGATGACCTGCGGCTCCAGCCGCCGGCAGAACAGGTGCACGGACGCGGCCCCCGCCTCGAGCGCGGTGGCGGCATTGTCGAGGGCCGAGGCGCCCGCGCCGAGCACGGCCACCACCTTGCCCTTCAGGGCCGTGAAATCGATGGCATCGGCCGTGTGAGCCCGCAGCGGCTTGGGCAGGGCCTCGATGAAGTCCGGCATCCACCAGCGCCCGGTCGAATCCTGGCCCGTCGCCAGCACCACCTTGCGGGCATGGATGACCCGCTCGCCGCCGGGGCCCCGAACCCGCGCGGCGACGAGCCCGCCGGCATCCTCCAGCGACAGGAGTTCGGTGCCGTTCTCGACCTTCACCCCCGTCACGTCGCGCACGAACAGCAGATAGGCGTTCCAGTCCTCGCGGGTGATGAGGTCGAGCGCCCGCCAGTGGTCGGCGCCATAGCGTGCCTCGTGCCAGGACTGGTAGGTGAGGCTCGGGATGTCGAGGTCAGGCCCGGTGAAATCCTTGGGGCTGCGCAGCGTCTTCATCCGCGCATAGGTGACCCAGGGCCCCTCCTCGCCGCGCGGCGCCTTGTCGATGACCAGCACGTTGTCGACCTTGGCGCGCTTCAGGCCGAAGGCGGTGACGACGCCCGATTGCCCTGCCCCGACGACGAGCACGTCGAGCGCCTCGGTGCCGTCCGGTGCCCGCCGCGGCGTCAGCCAGCTGGCGCGCGGATGGGCGATCCGATCGAGATCGTCGCGGATGCGGGTGGCAAGGGCGGCTGTGGCGTTGGTCATCAGGGTCTCGGGTCGAGGCACGAGGGAACGGCCATCGGCAGGCAAGATGCGGGCCCGACGGTGCCTGAGCCGCGCATGGCTCACAAGCCCGTTGCGGGCACGCCGAAGCCGCCACCGCCGCAGCCCTCCAGCGTCACGAGATCGCCGGCGCGGAGCAGCAGGTTCGCCTTGCCGGGCAGGACCTCACTCGCGCCCTCGCGCGTCAGCGTGATGCGATAGGGCGCGCCGGGCTCGCCACCCTGGAGCCCATAGGGTGGCATGACCGTGCGCTCGACGCAGGTGGTGAGCCACAGGGTTGGCGCCAGCACGCGATAGGCGCGGATGACGCCCTCTCCGCCACGGTGGCGACCCGCCCCGCCGGAGCCGCGGCGGATCGCCTGCCGCTCGACGCGGATGGCATAGTTCGCCTCGATCATTTCGGCCGGCGTATTCGAGGTGTTGGCGAGGTGGACACGCGTCGCCGGGCAGCCGTCGCGGTCATGCCGCGCCCCCTCCCCGCCGCCATGAACCTCGTAGAGCATCCGCCAGCCGCCATCGGCCAGCGGCTCGGCAAAGGCGAGAAGGCCGGAGGTCGCCGGTCCCCCCGCCGTCAGCCGGTCGGGGATGACACCCTCCATGGCGCGGATGACCGCATCGACGACACGCATCGAGGTCTCGTGGTTGCCCGCCGCCACCGCCGCCTTCCAGCCCGGCTCGAGGATCGAGCCGGGACGGGTGATGATCGTCAGCGGCCTGAGCGCCCCGGCATTCTGCTGCATGTCGCGCCCGCTCATGATGCGCGCCGCATAGGCGACCGCCGAGCGGGCGATGAAGGGCGTGGTGTTGCAGAAATTGGCGACGCGGTCGGCCGAGCCCGAGAGGTCGAAGGTCGCCTCGTCGCCCGAAATGGTGATGCGCACATGGATGCGGGCGGGTGCCCCGTCCGGCCCGCCATCGTCGAGGAAATCCTCGCCCTCATAGGTGCCGTCCGGCAGCTCGGCGATGGCCGCCCGCATCTCGGCTTCCGACAGGTCGTGGAGACGCGCCATGGCGGCGATGAAGACGTCGGTGCCGTGCGCCGCACAGAGGTCGCGGATGCGCCGCTCGGCGGCCTGCGTCGCCGCGAGCTGGGCCATCAGGTCGCCCTCGCAGGACACGGGGTCGCGGACATTGGCGAGGATGAGGTCGAGCACGCCGCGCTCGATGCCTTGAGCCGTCGCGATCGTGAGCGGCGGGATGCGGATCGCCTCCTGGAACGTGTCGAAGGCGTCGGCGAGATAGCTTCCCGGCCAGGTGCCGCCGACATCGGGCCAATGGGCAAGGCTCAGCGCGAAGGCGACGAGCCGCCCCTGGACAAAGACCGGCCGGGCGATCTTCACGTCGTTGAGGTGGTTACCCCCGAGCGCGCCGAGATTGTAGATGATGGCATCACCCTCCCTGAGGCCCGCCGCCGGCCGCACCTTCAGGAGTTCGCGCACGGTGTAGGCCATGGCGCCGAGATGGATCGGGATGTCCTTGCCCTGCCCGACCAGCCCGCCCTCTGCATCGGTGATGGCGGAGGAGAGGTCGCCCGCCTCGCGCAGCAGCGGCGAGCGCGCCGAGCGGGTCATGACCAGGCTCATCTCCTCCGCCGCGGCGGAGAGCCCGTGGCGGATGACCTCGACGACGAAGGGATCGAGCGGGGTCATGACGCGCTCCGGGTGAGGAGAAGATTGCCGCCGGCATCGGGCCGCGCCCGCCAGCCCGGCGGCACCACCACCGTCGACCAGGCATCCTCGATGATGGCGGGTCCGTCGACCGGTGCGGCCAGCGTCTCGCGCGGCAGGATCCGCGTCTCGACGGCGCCCCCCGGCCCGAAAATGCAGGCACGGCTGCGCTCGGCGTGGACGGGCCGGCCAATGTCGGGGCGCAGGACGGCCACCGCCGAGGGTCGTGTGGCCTTGATGCGCAGCGCCTCGATGACCACCGGCTCGGCGGTGGCATAGCCGAAGAGCTCGCGATGCCGGGCGTGGAAATCGGCTTCGAGGCGGGACGGGTCGAGCGGCATGGCGAAAGCAAGGGGGATGGCCTCGCTCTGGGCGGCGTAGCGCATCAGCGCCACATGCTCGACGGCGATGTCATGAGGGGCGACGCCGCCCGCGACCAGCGGCGCCTCGGCCTCCGCCACCATCTCCGCGACGCGCGCGCCGAAGCTCTCGGCCGTCAGATCCGCCAGCGCCAGGCGCAGGGTGCGCTGCTGCAGGAAGGACAGGTCGGCGGTGAGGCAGCCGAGCGCCGAGAAGGCGCTGGAGGCCGCCGGCACGACGATCTCTTTCAGGCCGTAGAGATCGGCAAGGCCCGTTGCGTGCATCGGCCCGCCGCCGCCGAAGGCCAGCAGCGTGCAGTCGCGCCCGTCGATGCCGCGCTCCACCGTCACGCGGTTCAGCGCCCGCGCCATGGTGGCATTGGCGACCTTGACGATGCCGAGCGCCGTCGCCTCGATCGAGAGCCCGAGCGCGGTGGCGACCGGTGCCAGCGCCGCGCGCGCCTTCTCGACATCGATGCGGATCGTGTCGCCGAGCACGGCCTCGGGGTCGAGATAGCCGAGCACGGCATTGGCGTCGGTGATCGTGGCGCGGGTGCCGCCGCGGCCGTAGCAGGCGGGGCCCGGCACCGCGCCGGCGCTCTTCGGCCCAACCGCGAGCCCGCCGGGACCAAGATCCACCAGCGAGCCGCCACCGGCGCCGATGGAATGCACCGCCAGCATGGGCTGGCGCAGCGGCCGCCCACCCATCATCCGCGTATCCGCCATCTCGGCCGCGCCGTCGACGATGAGGCAGACATCGGTGGTGGTGCCGCCCATGTCGAAGGTGAGGACGCGCGGCAGGCCGAGGTCCCGCGCGATACGCACGGAGGCCGCGACGCCCGCCGCCGGGCCGGACATGGCCATGACCAGCGGCCGGCGCTTCACCGCCGGCACCGGCACCATGGCGCCGGCCGAGTGGAAGACCTGCAGCCCCGCGCCGATCGGCAACCGCTCCTCGAGTTCGGTGAGATAGGTCACGGCGATGGGCATGGCCGCGGCGTTGAAGGCGGTGGTCGAGGCGCGCTCGTACTCGCGCGCCTCCGGGTTGATCTCGTGCGAGAGGCAGAGATGCGGCACGACGCCGGCGAGCCGCTCGGCAAGCCGCTTCTCATGCGCCGGATTGGCGTAGGAGTGGAGCAGACAGACCGCGACGCTCTCGACCGCATGGGCCTTCAGCCAGGCGATCAGCCGGTCGATCTCGGCCTCGGCGAGCGGTTCCAGCACCGCGCCCGCCGCATCCATCCGCTCGGCGATGCCGAAGCAGAGCTCCGGCGGCACCAGCGGCGGCGCCTTGGGCCTCACATCGAGGCGATAGAGGTCCTGCCGCCGGTAGCGCGCGATCTCCAGTACGTCCTCGAAGCCGGCTGTGGCGACCAGCGCCACTTTCGGCAGTCGCTCCTCGACCAGCGCGTTGGTCACCCGCGTCGTGCCATGGACGAAGCGGCGCACGTCCTCGGGGCCGAGCCCGACTGCCGCCAGCGCCTCCATCATGGCCGTGACCGGCGCATCGGGGCGCGAGGGCACCTTGGCGATGCGGGTGTCCGCACCTCCGGCGTGAACGGCGATGATGTCGGTGAAGGTGCCACCGATATCGGTGCCGATGTCCCAGACCCTGCTGCCGTCCATGCTCACGCACTCATCCATCGCGCCCGCGGCGATGCCACAGGCTGCGCCTCGCGAAGCAAGCGGCGAACCACCGGCGCGGGATGGCTGCCATGCCCACCGGAGCTACCGGCTGACGGGATGACGGCCGCGACGTCCCGCCCCTTCTCCTGCCTCCCTGGAACGGCTAAAGGCTGGCCAACGGGCGCTCGCGCCCGACCAGAAGACTCTCCCAGCCCGGAAACGACCATGCCCGCCTATCGCTCGCGTACCTCCACCCATGGCCGCAACATGGCCGGCGCCCGCGGCCTCTGGCGCGCGACGGGCATGAAGGACGGCGATTTCGGCAAGCCGATCATCGCGGTCGCCAATTCCTTCACCCAGTTCGTGCCCGGCCACGTGCACCTGAAGGACCTGGGCCAGCTCGTCGCCCGCGAGATCGAGAAGGCCGGCGGCGTGGCCAAGGAATTCAACACCATCGCTGTCGATGACGGCATCGCCATGGGCCATGACGGGATGCTCTATTCCCTGCCCTCGCGCGAGATCATCGCCGACAGCGTCGAGTACATGGCGAACGCCCATTGCGCCGACGCGCTCGTCTGCATCTCCAATTGCGACAAGATCACCCCCGGCATGCTGATGGCGTCGATGCGCCTCAACATCCCCACCGTCTTCGTCTCGGGCGGCCCGATGGAGGCCGGCAAGTTCATCGCCGAGGGCGTGCTGAAGAAGGTCGACCTCGTCGACGCTATGGTCGCCGCTGCCGACGAGAACGTCTCCGACGAGGAGGTGGCGGTCATCGAGCGCTCGGCCTGCCCGACCTGCGGCTCCTGCTCCGGCATGTTCACGGCCAATTCCATGAACTGCCTCACCGAGGCCCTTGGCCTGGCCCTGCCCGGCAACGGCTCGGTGCTCGCCACCCATGCCGACCGCGAGCGCCTCTTCGTCGAGGCCGGCCACCTCATCGTCGATCTCGCCCGCCGCTACTACGAGCAGGAGGATGCCAGCGTCCTGCCGCGCTCCATCGCCTCGTTCACGGCTTTCGAGAACGCAATGACGCTCGACATCGCCATGGGCGGGTCGACCAACACCGTCCTGCATCTGCTGGCGGCGGCCCATGAGGGCGAGATCGGCTTCACCATGGCCGATATCGACCGCCTGTCGCGCAAGGTCCCGGTGCTCTGCAAGGTCGCGCCCTCGGTCGCCAACGTCCACATGGAGGACGTCCATCGCGCCGGCGGCATCATGGCGATCCTCGGCGAGCTCGACCGCGCCGGCCTCATCAACACGTCGGTGCCGACCGTGCATTCGCAGAGCCTCGCAGCGGCCCTCGGCCGCTGGGACGTGAAGGTCTCGGATGCCGAGAGCGTCCACACCTTCTATTCGGCGGCGCCCGGCGGCGTTCCGACGCAAACCGCCTTCAGCCAGAACCGCCGCTTCGCCGAGCTCGACCTCGACCGCGAGAAGGGCGTCATACGCTCTGCCGAGCATGCCTATTCGAAGGATGGCGGCCTCGCCGTGCTCTTCGGCAACATCGCCCTCGACGGCTGCATCGTGAAGACGGCGGGCGTCGACGCCTCGATCCTGACCTTCTCCGGTCCCGCTCGCATCTTCGAGAGCCAGGACGCGGCGGTGGACGCGATCCTCACCAACAAGATCAAGGCCGGCGACGTGGTGGTCATCCGCTACGAGGGTCCGCGCGGCGGCCCCGGCATGCAAGAAATGCTCTATCCGACGAGCTACCTGAAGTCGAAGGGCCTGGGGAAGGCCTGCGCCCTCGTCACCGACGGCCGCTTCTCCGGCGGCACCTCTGGCCTGTCCATCGGCCACGCCTCGCCGGAAGCGGCCGAGGGCGGCGCCATCGGCCTGGTCGAGGAGGGCGACATGATCGACATCGACATCCCCAGCCGGTCGATCAATGTCCGTGTCTCCGACGAGGAGCTGACCCGCCGCCGCGCAGCCATGGAGGCCCGAGGCAAGGCGGCCTGGCAGCCTGAGGCGCCGCGCAAGCGCAAGGTCACCACGGCGCTGAAGGCCTATGCGGCCCTCACCACCAGCGCCGCGAAGGGCGCTGTGCGGCAGGTCAACTGACGCGCGAAGCGGCGGCAGCTCTCACGCCGTTGCAGGGCGGCCAAGCCGGCCACCCATTGACCGCGCCGGGCTTCTGCCGCCCAATTGGGCAAGACGCCGTGCATCGAGAACGCGGCGCTTCGCCCCAGGAGCCCGCGTGACCAGCACACCCGTCGCCGTGGCGGCCCCGCCCGCCGCCGACCGCACCGCCTTCGGCGTGCTGGCGGCGCTCAGCCTCTGCCACCTCCTCAACGATGTCATGCAGTCGCTGGTGGCGGCGCTCTACCCGGTGCTGAAGGCGAACTACGACCTCAGCTTCGGCCAGATCGGCCTCATTGCCTTCGTCTTCTCTGCGACCGCCTCGCTGTTCCAGCCGCTCGTCGGCCTCTACACCGACCGGCACCCGCTGCCCTATTCGCTGGCGGCCGGCATGGCCTTTTCCTTCTGCGGCCTGCTGCTGCTCGCCTATGCGACGAGCTTTCCGTTCCTGCTGCTCGCAGCCGGCCTCGTCGGCTTCGGCTCGGCGGTCTTCCACCCGGAATCCTCGCGCATGGCGCGCCTCGCCTCGGGCGGCAGGCACGGCCTTGCCCAGTCGTTGTTCCAGGTCGGCGGCAATGCCGGCACGGCGCTCGGTCCCATCGCGGCCGCCTTCATTATCCTGCCGCGCGGCCAGGAGAGCGTTGCCTGGTTCGGCGTCCTGGCGCTCACGGGCATGCTGATCCTGGTGCGGGTCGGCGGCTGGTATGCCCGCCATCGTGCGGCGCAGGCGAAGAAGCCGGCGCCGGCAAAGCCCATTGCCCTGCACCGCCGCACGGTCATCGGTGCGCTGGTCGTTCTCGGCTGCCTCGTCTTCTCGAAGTACGTCTACATGGCGAGCCTGTCGAGCTACTACACCTTCTACGTCATCCAGAAGTTCGGCGTGTCCGTGCGCGACGCGCAGCTGCTGCTGTTCATCTTCCTTGGCGCACTCGCGGCAGGCATCGTGCTCGGCGGCCCCATCGGCGACCGCTTCGGCCGCAAGCCGGTGATCTGGGCCTCGATCCTCGGGACGCTGCCCTTCACCCTCGCCCTGCCCTACGCCAACCTCGTCGGCACGGCGATCCTCACCGGCATCATCGGCCTGGTCATGGCCTCGGCCTTCACCGCCATCCTGGTCTTCGCGCAGGAACTGGTGCCGGGAAAGGTCGGGATGATCGCCGGCCTTTTCTTCGGCTTCGCCTTCGGCATGGGCGGGCTCGGCGCGGCGGTGCTTGGCCAGATCGCCGACCTGCGCGGCATCGAATTCGTCTACTGGATCTGCTCGTTCCTGCCCGCCATCGGGCTTCTCACGATCTTCCTGCCCGACGTCGAGAAGGAACGCGCCCGGCTGGCGGCCGCCTGATCAGGCGGTCACCGGACCTTTGGAATCGAGCCAGGCCCGCGCCCAGCCGAGCGCCTGGGCGATCTCGTCCCGGCTCATCTCGGCGGCGACCTCCTGGCGCTGCACGGCGGCCTCGCGGTCGCCGCGCATCGCCGCGATGTTGAACCACATATGGGCGGCGACGAGGTCGCGCGGCACGACGCGGCCGGCGGCATAGAGCGTGCCGAGTTCGCGCGGCGGCCGGTTCTCCAGCTCTTCCGGCACGATCGACGGGGCATCCGCCTCGGCGAGGAACATCACGGTCATCGCATGATCTCCCATGACTGCACGGCCCGGGGGGCGGCCGCGGTTGACCCAATGGCGGCGAGTTTGCTTCCCATAGGTCAACGATGGATTAACGCTACGAGACGGTGAACGATCGTCCCATCGACGGACGGCCGAGTGGACGCTGCCCCCCGGCCGCTTCACTCTCGCCCGCGCCCGCCCCGCAGAGGGCGGCACGGGAGACACCGCATGACCACACGCCCCGTCCTGGCGCTCCTCGCCACCCTCGTCGCCCTGCCGGCCGCCGCCCAGAGCCCCACCGGCACCTTCGTCAGCCAGTCCGGCGATACCCGCGTGCGCTTCGCCGATTGCGGCGGTCAGATCTGCGGCACCATCGTCGCGGTGCGTGGCCAGACCACCGACGAGAAGAACGAGAACTCGTCCCTGCGCAACCGCGCCCTCGTCGGCATCCGCATGATCACCATGCGCCCGGCCGGCGCCAATGCCTGGCAGGGCTCGCTCTACAATTTCCAGGACGGCAAGACCTATAGCGGCCGCATGACCATGCCGAGCGCCGACAGCATGAGCCTGTCGGGCTGCGTCCTCGGCGGCCTCGTCTGCCGCAGCCAGACCTGGACGCGCGTCAACTGACGGGATGCCGGGCGGCGCGCGGTCAGCGCGCCGTCTGCCCGAACAGCACCGCCCGGGCGTTGGGATCAGTCACGGCGGCGTTGGTGCGGTCTTCCTTGTTGACCGCGAAGCCGCGCTGCACGGCCGGGCGCGCCAGCATCCGGTCGATCCAGGCCTTCACGTTCGGAAACTGGGCGATGTCCTGGCCCTGGCGCTCCCAGAGCTTGGCCCAGCCGATGCAGGCCATGTCGGCGATGGTGTAGTCGCCGCAGATATAGTCGCGCCCTTCGAGACGGCGGTTGAGCACCCCGTAGAGGCGGTTCGCCTCCTTGGTGTAGCGCTCGATGGCGTAGTCGATCTTTTCGGGCGCATAAATGCGGAAGTGGTGGGTCTGGCCGAGCATCGGCCCGAAGCCCGACATCTGCCACATCAGCCATTCCTCGACGGCGACGCGGCCGCGCTCGTCCTGCGGATAGAACTTGCCGGTCTTGCGGCCGAGATACATCAGGATCGCGCCCGACTCGAAGACCGAGATCGGCTCGCCGCCCGGTCCGTCCGGATCGACGATGGCGGGCATGCGGTTGTTGGGGGCGATGGCGAGGAATTCCGGCTTGAACTGGTCGCCCTTGCCGATGTTCACCGGGATCACCCGGTAGGGCAGCCCGCATTCCTCCAGCATGATGGTGATCTTCCAGCCATTCGGCGTCGGCCAGAAGTGCAGGTCGATGGGGCGCTCGCTCATGGATCTCTCCGGGGCAACCGGCCGCCTCGGCGACCGCGGCGCCAAGCTAGCACGGGCGCCGTCGGCGTACAGGTCAGCCGTTCCGCCTCATCCGTGCAATGCCGCATTGGCTCGGTTGCAAAACGACATGACACTGCAACCGGAAGGACGTTCATGCCGGGTTGGGGTTAAACGGCAGAGGCTGACGTCCATTCGCCCAGGAGGATTCCGATGCGACTTCCCGTTCTCGCCGCCCTCGCCGCTCTCGTGCTCACCGTCGACCTCGCGGCCGCGCAGGAGAGCCGCGCCAGCCGCAGCCGCGCCTCCTCCACCGAGGCCACCACGACGACCTCCGGCGGGTCAGGCCAGACGACCCGGCGGCCGCGGTCTGCGGCGCAGCTCCGCAACGACCAGATCATGCGCACCTGCGGCGCGGAATGGCGGCGCGACAAGGCGCGGCTGCAGGCCGCCGGCAAGACCTGGCGGACCTTCCTGCCGGAATGCCGGGGCCGCCAGCGCGGCTGACCGGCCTCAGTCCAGCGCCATCTTGAAGCCTTCGTGGCTCTTGGCGAAGCCGAGCCGCTCGTAGAAGCGGTGGGCATCGGTGCGGCTCTTGTTCGAGGAGAGCTCGACGAGGCCGATCCCCTTCTCCCGCGCCGTGACGATGGCGTGGCGCATCATCGCCGCGCCAATGCCAGACCCGCGCAGGGCCGGATCGACATGCACGCTCTCGATCTTGCCGCGGGTGCGGCCGCGCTCGGCGATGCCTGGCAGGACGGTCAGCTGGTAGGTGCCGACGATGCGCCCGCCCTGCTCGGCGACGAACAGGTGGTTCGCCTCCGAGGCCGAGACCCGGCGGAAGGCCTCGGCATAGGCGGGGTGATGCCCTTCCGCCTCGGCCGTGGCCGCATCCATGGGCTTCTTGGCGTCGCCCATGGCGATGAGCGCAGCGATCCGCGGCACGTCGGCCGCGGTCGCCTCGCGCAGATCGACGGCGTCACTCACGCCTGCACCGGTGGTCACGCCTGGGTCGCCTTGGGCAGGTCATTGATGCCGATGAAGCCCGGCAGGGCCTCCATCCGCTTGGTCCAGGCGGAAATCGCCGGATAGGCGGCAATGTCGAAGCCCGCCTGCGGCGCATAGGCGACGACGCCATAGACGTCGATATCAGCGATGCTCGGCTGCGAGCCGCAGAGCCAGAGGGTCTTGCCCAGCGCCTCCTCGAGGACCTTCAGGGCCGCGCCCGCCTCGGCGAAATACATCTCGACGATCGGCTGGGTGAACGTGCGGAAGCCGGCCCGCTGGGCCCGCAGGCGATAGATCGGGGCGGCAAGGCGGTCGAAGTCCCAGAACATCCATTCGCGCGCCTGGGCCGCGCCGCAGGCGCCCTCGCCGCCGAACTTGCCGAGCTCTGCCGCGAGATATTCGAGGATCGCCGCCGACTGGCAGAGCGCCATGCCGGACTTGGCATCCTCCAGCGCCGGCACCTGGCCGAAGCGGTTCTTGGCGAGGAAGGCCGGGCTCTTGTGCTCACCGGCGCGCAGGTTGACCGAATGATAGGCGAAGTCCTCGCCGCACAGGCTGAGCATGAGCCCGACCTTGTAGGTCGGCCCGGACAGCCAGAAGCCGCTGAGCGTGAAGCGTTTCGACATGATTGTTCCTCCCTCGGGGACCGGGATGGAACAGCGCTGCTTGCCCTAACGCAAGGGGGAGAGGATCACTGCTGCCATTCGGCGGACCGAGGCCGCGGATCAGGAGCGACCGGCGCGCTCGATCTCCTCGATATGGGCCCAGATCGTCTTGAACACCTCGGTGCGCACCAGACGCTCGATCCCGTCGGCGCGGACATTGTCCGGATGGAATTCCCGCGCGATGAACTTCTTCAGGGCTCGGTACTTCTCGTCACTGCCGGACGGCTCCGCCGCTGCGGCCGTTTCACGGATCTGCGCCCGCGCCTTCCAGGCATCGCGCTCGATGACAAGCGCCTGGCACAGCGCCTTCAGCTTGGCGAGGTCCAGCTCGGGCTCTTTCTCGGCAGGCGGGGGATCACTGTCCCGCGCCTCGGGGCGCGGCTGGCGCCCGCCGAATCCCTGCCCGTTGCGGATCGGCGCACTCCGCTTCACCGGCTGGGGCTGTTCGCCGGCGGCGATGGCGCTCGCGAAGGCCAGCAGCTCCTTGCGGGCACGGAAGCGCTGGCGATCGCCGCTCTCCTCGTTCTCGATCTCGACGAGGCCGTCGGCGATGGTGATGGCGTAGCCGGCCGCTTCAAGCACCTCGGCCGCGCCGCGATAGCGCGGGTCCCGCTCGATGTTCTGCGTCCACAGACCCGCCATCAGATGCTGCCCCGCGCCTTGCTCACACCGGCGCCGGAGCGCCCCTCACTCGATCCCGAGCTTGGCCTTCAGGATCTCGTTGACCGAACCCGGATTGGCCTTGCCGCCCGAGGCCTTCATCACCTGGCCGACGAACCAGCCGAGCAGCGTCGGCTTCGCCTTGGCCTGCTCGACCTTGTCGGGGTTGGCGGCGATGACCTCGTCGATGACCTTCTCGATGGCGCCGGTATCGGTCACCTGCTTCATGCCGCGCGCCTCGACGACGGCTGCGGGGTCGCCGCCCTCGGTGAAGACGATCTCGAACAGGTCCTTGGCGATCTTGCCGGAGATGGTGCCGGCCTGGATCAGGTCGATGATGCCGCCGATCTGGTCCGGCGTGACGGGCGAGGCGGTGACGTCCTTGCCCTCCTTGTTGAGGCGGCCGAACAGCTCGTTGATGACCCAGTTGGCCGCCGTCTTGCCGTCGCGGCCCTTGGCCACGGCCTCGAAGAAGTCGGCGCTCTCCTTCTCCAGGATCAGGATCGAGGCGTCGTAGGGGGTGAGGCCGTACTGGGCGATCAGGCGCGCCTTCTTGGCGTCCGGCAGTTCGGGAAGGTGGGCAGCGAGCTCGTCCACATAGGCCTGGCTGAACTCAAGCGGCAGCAGGTCCGGATCGGGGAAGTAGCGGTAGTCATGCGCCTCTTCCTTCGAGCGCATGGAGCGGGTCTCGCCCTTGGCCGCGTCGTAGAGGCGCGTCTCCTGGTCGATCTTGCCGCCATCCTCGAGGATGCCGATCTGCCGGCGTGCCTCGTAGTCGATGGCCTGGCCGATGAAGCGGATCGAGTTGACGTTCTTGATCTCGCAGCGCGTGCCGAAGGGATCGCCGGGCTTGCGCACCGAGACGTTCACGTCGGCGCGCAGGTTGCCCTTCTCCATGTCGCCGTCGCAGGTGCCGAGATAGCGCAGGATGGTGCGCAGCTTCGTCACATAGGCCTTGGCCTCGTCCGCCGAGCGCAGGTCCGGCTTGGAGACGATCTCCATCAGCGCCGTGCCGGACCGGTTGAGGTCGATATAGGACAGCGTCGGATGCTGGTCGTGGATCGACTTGCCGGCATCCTGTTCGAGATGCAGCCGCTCGATGCCGACCTTGATGCTCTCGGTGGGGGTCAGGTCGACCGTGACCTCGCCCTCGCCGACGATCGGGCTCTTGTACTGGCTGATCTGGTAGCCCTGCGGGAGGTCCGGATAGAAATAGTTCTTCCGGTCGAAGACCGAGCGGTGGTTGATCCGCGCCTTCAGGCCGAGGCCGGTGCGGATCGCCTGGCGCACGCACTCCTCGTTGATCACCGGCAGCATGCCCGGCATGGCCGCGTCGACGAGGCTGACATTGGCGTTCGGCGCATCGCCGAAGCCAACCGCAGCGCCCGAGAACAGCTTGGCGTTGGAGGCCACCTGCGCGTGGATCTCGAGGCCGATCACCACCTCCCAGTCGCCGGTGGCGCCGGGGATGAGGTTCTTCGGATTGGCATGGGCGGTCATGGCAGCGGCGGTCCCGACGGTATCCGTGAAGCGGACTGGGTAGCCAATAGGGCGGCGGACGGCAATAGGCTCGCCGCCTGCGGGGCCTCAGAGCGGGCTGGAGCCGCGGCCGACATAGAGGATCGGTCCGGTCGGCCGGCCGGTCGGCGAGCCGCCAGCCGGTTCCAGCGTGATCTCGTAGAGCTGTTGGTCGGCCGGGCGCGGCATGCCGCTCGTCGCATAGTCCTGCTGGCGCGCTGCCGGCATGAGTCCGACGGACCGCGGGCCGACCTGGCGGTCCCACAGCGTCCAGACCTGCAGGGTGCGGCCCTCCGGAACGGGAATGGCGCGGAGCGGCACCACCCTCACCCGGCCATCGGCGAAAGCTTCGACAATGGCGCCGGCCTCGCGGGTGTCCGGCGCGGTGAGCACCGCCACAACCACCGGCTTCGCGCCGCCACCGAAGGGCTGGGTGACCAGCAGAACGGCGAACAGGGCCGCGGCGGCGGCCGCCGCAAGCGAGGCCCAGCGCAGCGTGGTGACGTCGTTCCAGATGCGCGCCAGAAGGCCCGGTGCGGCGGGCGCGCCGGCGGGCGCGGTTCCGATCGCCGCCTCGATCCGCGGCCAGAGGCCGTCGGAGGGGGTGATCTGCGTTGCGGTCTCGTCGAGCGCCAGGAGACGCGCCCGCCAGTCGCCGACGGCGCGGCGCGCATCGGCATCCACCGCCAGACGCCGCTCGAAGGCCTCGGCCTCCTCTGCGCTCATCAGGCCGGCGACATATTCACCGGCATCGGCGAGAAGGTCGTCGGTCATCCCATGCACTCCCGCAGCTGGACCAGCGAGCGGCGGATCCAGGCCTTGACCGTGCCCAGCGGCAGCCCGAGGCGCCCCGCGATCTCGCCATGGGAGAAGCCGTCCACATAGGCCATCAGCAGGCTGGTGCGGCGGCGCACCTCCAGGCCTTCGAGGCAGCGCCGCAGCGCCTGCCCCTCGGGGATTCGTTCGGCGGCCGCATGGGCCTGGACGGCCGAGGCGACGTCCTCGGGCACCTCGTCGACGAGATCCTCGCGCCGGCCGCTCCTGAGGATGTTGATCGCCTGGTTGCGGACGATCGCATAGAGCCAGGCGCGCGGTGGCCCAAGCTCGGGATTGTAGCGATGGGCATTGCGCCAGATCCGCACGAAGGCCTCCTGCACGACCTCTTCGGCGAGCTCACGCCGCTTCACGATCCGCGCAGCGACACCGATCATCGCTGCACATTCGCGTTCATAGATCGCCCGGAGGGCAGCCCGGTCGCCGGCCGCACAGGCCGCGAGCGCCTCCTTCAGATCAACCGTCGTCGCCGCCATCGTCGCCCCCGGGGCCTCCCCGACCATGCCGTCAAGGGTTCTACACCACGGACCCGCCATCGGATGCGACCGGCGGTCACGGGCGCCAAACTTTTTTCGCCGGCGATGCATCCGGCACCAACCAGCCCGCGTAATTGATCACAGGCGGTTCCCCCTCCGCCAGGGTGGCTCCCCCCCTGCTGCCCGAACTGGGTCCGTGCGGCGCATCCCGTTGCGCCCGGACCGCGGCGATGCTCGCGCAAATGCGGGCGTCGCCGCTTCAGGGGGCCACGATGCGCCTCAGGATCGGCCCGACGATATTGGAATAGTCGTCGGTCCAGGCGCGGAAGCCTGGCGGAACGGCCAGCGGCTGCCAGCGCGGGTCCGTCGCGACCGGGCCCAGATGCTCCGGCCGCCGGGCCACCATCGTCACCCGCGCCGTGCCCGCGAGCGTCTCACGCACCGAGCCCTCGACCACCGCGTCCCGCACGCCACCCGTCAGGCCATGCGCCGCTGCCGAGGCCGCGACGACGGGCTGCAGGTCCATGTTGCGGTTGGTGATGTGGAGCACCAGCGCGCCATCGGGCGCGAGCTTGCCGAGATAGGTCGCGAAGGCCTGCTCGGTGAGGAGGTGCACCGGGATCGCGTCGGAGGAGAAGGCGTCGACGACAATGAGGTCGAAGCGGCCGGACTGGTCGGCAAGCGTCAGACGGCCGTCGCCGATGACCACCGGCGCATCGGGCGCACAGCGGCCGAGTGAGGCGAACAGACGGGCGTCGCGCGCCATACGGACGACCACCGGATCGATTTCGAGGAAGGTCCAGGCATCGCCCTCCTGCCGGTAGCAGGCGAGCGAGCCGACGCCGAGGCCGATCACCGCCACCTTGAGCGGACCGCCGCCGCGGGTGGCGCGCAAGGCGGTGATGGCGTCGGCGAAGGCGCCGGCGCGGTGATAGTAGCTCGCCGGCTCGGGGCGGCCGGTGACGGCAGTGCCGTCGGGGTGGCGCACGCGCTCGGCGCCATGAACGGTGATGCCGTGGACGAGCAGATGGCCCTGGCCGTTCTCCGTGACCTTGACCTCGTGCACGGCGAAGAAGGAGCGCTCGCGCGCGAGGGTGCCCGTCGGCATGACCGGCGCCTGGGTCAGGGCGAAGAACAGCGCGATGCCAGTGAGCATCAGGGCCGGCGTCTCGCGGCCGAGCACGATCAACGCGGCAATGCCGGCGACGATCAGGAGATAGGTGAGGATCGGCAGGGTCGAGGCGGTCAGGCCCGTCACGGCCTGCAGGACCACCAGCACCACGAGCGCGATGATGCCCAGGGCGACACGCACCGGACCGAGACGCGCCAGCGCCGCGCCGATTCCGGGGCGGCAGGCGACCGCGGCGATCAGCAGGATCGGATATTCGAGGATCGAGTTGAACAGCACCGGGGCCGCAAGGCTGGCGAAGAGGCCGCCGAGCACGCCGCCCGCCGAGAGCATGACGTAGAACTCGGTGAGGTGGCCGGCCGCCGGGCGGCGGCGATAGAGCTCGCCATGGCAGACCATGGTGGCGACGAAGAAGAAGCCGAGATGCAGCGCCGCTGCGACCGGCCAGGGAACCTTGGCGGTGAGCGCCATGGCGAAGACCAGGGCGGCCAGCAGCAGCGGCTGCACGGCCAGCATCACCCGGTGCAGGCCCCCGCCTCCCTCGCGGAAGGCGAGGACGAAGGTCAGGAGAAAGAGCGCGAGCGGCACCACCCAGAGCAGCGGCACGGCCGCGACATCGGTGGAGAGGTGTGCGGTCAGCGCGACGAGAAGGCCCGAGGGGACGGCCGAGAGGCCGATCCAGGCGAGCCGGTCGCGCCAGGCCGGCGCGGGCCCCGCCGCGACCGCAACGCCGCTCGCCGCCGGACGCTCGCCCCGCGCCAGCACCACGCCGCTGGCGGCGATGAGCACGGCGAGCAGGGCGAAGCCGCCGCTCCACAGGGCCGACTGGGTCTTCAGTACCAGCAGCGGCTCGACCACGAAGGGGTAGGACAGCAGCGCCAGGAACGAGCCGAGATTGGACGCGCCATAGAGGAAATAGGGATCGGCCGCATCGCGATGTCCGCTGCGCGCGAACCAGGCCTGGAGCAGCGGCCCGTTGCCGGCGATGGCGAAGAAGGGCAGCCCCACCGAGGCCGCGAAGAGCCCGATCAGCCAGAACGCCTCACCATCGGCGGGCGGACGCCCCCAGCCGGGCGCCAGTGCGATCGGCAGCGCCACGACGAAGACGGCGGCCATCAGCGCGAGGTGGACAAGGACGGCCCGGCCAGGCCCGAGGTAGCGGTTGAGGAGATGGGCGTAGAGATAGCCGGCGAGCAGCACGCCCTGGAAGAAGACCATCGCCACCGACCAGACCGCCGGGGTGCCGCCGAGGACCGGGAGCACCATCTTGGTGAACAGCGGCTGGACCGAGAACAGCAGGAACGCGGACAGGAAAATTGCCGCCGCAAAGACCGGAAGCGTCAGGGCGCGGGCTGCGGCGCCACGCGCCACGGGCGCGTCGAGCGAGGGATGGATGGAGGACACGTGACGCTCCGCATGGACAACCGGTCCGTGCGAATATCCCCATCGACCATTAAGTTACTGTTCAAAAGGCGGTCGCAAGCCAAGGCGACCCATCGGCTCCATCGGCCTCAGCGGCCGATGCGGCGCGCCATGTGCCGGCAGCCGAAGGCCGCACCGAGCGCGAGCAGCAGGAACAGGCCGAGATAGGCGATCTTGAAACTTGGGTCGCCGGCCCAGACCGCCAGGCCGACATAGATGGCCATGAGGCCCGCGAGGGCGAGGAACACCCACCCGAAAACCGTCAGCGCAGCAATCGCGACGGCCCGGGCGGGGATCATGGCCTCAGCCCCACCAGCGGTCGCTGACGGGGAAGCGGCCCTTGGCCTTCTCGATGACGCTCGCCACCGAGAACAGGGTCTCCTCGTCGAAGGCCCGGCCGATGAGCTGCAGGCCGAGCGGCAGGCCCTGGTTGTCGAGGCCCGCCGGCACGGCGATGCCCGGCAGGCCCGCCATGTTCACCGTGACGGTGAAGACGTCCTGCAGGTACATCTCGACCGGATCGGCCGAGCCCTTCTCGCCGATGCCGAAGGCGGCCGAGGGCGTGGAGGGCGTCAGGATGGCATCGACGCCCGAGGCATAGGCCTGCTCGAAGTCATGCTTGATGAGCGTGCGCAGCTGCTGCGCCCGGACGTAATAGGCGTCGTAATAGCCGGCCGAGAGCACGTAGGTGCCGATCATGATGCGCCGGCGGACCTCCTTGCCGAAGCCCGCGGCGCGGGTCTTCTCGTAGAGCTCGACAATGTCCTTGCCCGGCTCGCGCAGGCCGTAGCGCACGCCGTCATAGCGGGCGAGGTTCGAGGAGGCCTCGGCCGGCGCCACGATGTAATAGGCCGGCAGCGCGTATTTGGTGTGCGGCAGCGAGATCTCGACGATGTTCGCGCCGGCATCCTTCAGGATCTGCGCGCCCTCATCCCAGAGCTTCTGGATCTCGGCCGGCATGCCGTCGATCCGGTACTCCCGGGGGATGCCGATGGTCATGTCCTTGATCGACTTGCCCACCGCCGCCGCATAGTCCGGCACGGCGCGGTCGACGCAGGTCGTGTCCTTCGCGTCGGGACCTGCGAAGGAGCGCAGCATCAAGGCAGCATCCATCACGTCGCGGGCGATGGGGCCGGCCTGGTCGAGCGAGGAGGCGAAGGCGACGATGCCCCAGCGCGAGACGCGGCCATAGGTCGGCTTGATGCCGACCGTGCCGGTGAGCGCCGCCGGCTGGCGGATGGAGCCGCCGGTATCGGTGGCGGTCGCACCCGCGCAGAGCATGGCGGCAACGGCGGCCGAGGAGCCACCCGAGGAGCCGCCCGGCACCAGCGGGGTCGTGTCGTTGGCGCCCTGCCGGCGCCAGGGATTGACCGGCGTCGGGAAACAGCTCGTCTCGTTCGACGAGCCCATGGCGAACTCGTCGTTGTTGAGCTTGCCGAGCATCACCGCGCCGTCACGCCACAGATTGCTGGTGACGGTCGATTCGTAGGTCGGCACGAAGTTGCGCAGGATGTTCGAGCAGGCCGTCGTCCGCGTGCCGGCGGTGCAGAACAGGTCCTTCACGCCGAGCGGGATGCCTTCCAGTGGGCCGAATTCGCCGCGGGCGATGCGGGCATCGGAGGCCTCCGCCATGGCGAGCGCCTTGTCAGGCGTCTCCAGCACATAGGCGTTGAGGCCGCGGCCCTTCTCCATGGCGGCGAGATAGGCGCGGGTCAGGTCGGTCGCCGAGAAGGACTTTGTCTTCAGGCCTGCAAGGGCCTCGGCAATGGTGAGCTGGGTCAGGTCGGTCATGGCTTACTCCACGACCTTCGGCACGGCGAAGAAATGGCCTTCGCGCTCCGGTGCATTGGCGACGATCTGGTCGGGAATGCCGCCATCGGTGACCACGTCCTGGCGCTTCTTCATGGCCATGGGCGTGACCGAGGTCATCGGCTCGACGCCGGTCACGTCGACCTCGTTGAGCTGCTCGACGAAGGCGAGGATGGCGTTGAGCTCGCCCTGGAGATGGGGAACCTCCTCTTCAGTCACGGCGATGCGCGCGAGATGCGCGATGCGCCGGACGGTCGCCTGGTCGACGGACATGCAGACTTCACCCGGTGGGACAGGAAATGGACCCGGCCTCTTAGCATCAGGGCCTTTCGCGCCGCAATGGTAAGTCGGGACGCGGGCGCGTCAGTCGCGGGCCGCTGGGTCGCGATCCGGCCGGATCAGGCGCGGCAGGTCGCTCAGGCGGAAGCGCAGGATGGAGCGGGCGGGAATGCCGCCGTCCTTGCCGGCGAAACGCTCGGCCGCCTGCACGACGACGGCGCGATGCTCTTCCACCAGCTTCTCGCGCAGCGCCCGCGCGGCGGCCGCCCCGCCCTGCCGGATGACGCGCGGCGGCGCGGTGATGATGGCCGGCTGTTCCGGCGGGCTGCCGGCAGCCTCGCGCGCCTCGTAGAGTGCGGCATGCGCCTTCAGTTCGCTCTGGTCCGCAAGGACGGACGTCGAGAAAAGGTCTCTCTGCTCGCTCATGGGGGCCTCCGGGGGTGAGGCCGACAAGGTAGTGAGCCGGGAGCGCCGGGACGAGCGGAAGCATTCGTTAACCTTGACGCGGTGGCCGGTTGGTACCGCCCGGGCGCCATCCCCTTGGGTTTGTCCACAGGGCCGCGCTAGAAGGAGTGCCGACTTCAGCCTTTTGTGCAGGACATTCGCCGATGTGCGCCGATTGCCCCCCCGGATCGCCTCCGCCGCCCACCAAGGAGGAGCGCGAGGAAGGCGACCGCCTCCTCCCCCGCTTCGGCGCCGACGGCCTCATCACCGCCATCGCGACGGATGCCGCCACCGGCGACCTGCTCATGGTCGCCCACATGAACGAGGAGGCCCTCCGCCTCACGGTGGAAACCGGCGAAGCGCATTACTGGTCGCGCTCGCGCGGCGCGATCTGGCACAAGGGCGACACGTCCGGCCAGATCCAGAGCATCGTCGAGATGCGCATCGACTGCGACCAGGATGCGGTCTGGATGAAGGTGACCGTCGGCGGCGATGGCGGCTCCTGCCACACCGGCCGGCGCACCTGCTTTTACCGCGCCATTCCCACCGGCGGCCCGCTCGAGGCCGTGCGGCTCGTGCCGCGCGATGCCGAGCGCCTGCGGGCGGCGTTCTGATCCATGCTGCGCCTTCGCCGCCGGGCCGCGACCGAGCCCTCCGACTTCGCCGAGAGCACGCTGACGCCGCCACCGCGGCCGACCATCGGCCTCGCGCTCGGCGGCGGCGCGGCGCGCGGCCTCGCCCATGTCGGCGTCATCCGCACCCTGGTGCGGGCGGGCTACGAGCCCGACGTGATCGCCGGAACCTCCATCGGTGCGGCGGTCGGCGGGCTCTACGCGGCCGGCAAGCTCGACGCCTTCACCGACTGGGCGCTGTCGCTGAAGCGGCGCGACGTGATCTCGCTCGTCGACATCGCCATCTCGGGCGGCAGCCTCATGGGCGGGACCCGCGTCGCCCAGTTGTTGGAGCGCGAGATCGGCGAGACGCGGATCGAGGACCTGCCCATCGGCTTCACGGCAGTCGCGACCGAGATCGGCACCGGCCACGAGATCTGGCTCACCCGCGGGCGGCTGATGACGGCGCTGCGCGCCTCCTACGCCCTGCCCGGCATCCTGCCGCCGGTGCGGATCGGCGGGCGCTGGCTGATGGACGGCGCGCTCTCCAACCCCGTGCCCGTCTCGGTGACGCGGGCGCTGGGCGCCCGCCTCGTCGTGGCGGTAAGCCTCAACGCCGATGCCCTGGGGCGGGCGACCGTCATCCAGGACCACGGCACCAGCCCCGAGGACGAGGCCCTGCCGCTCGTCGAGCGCCGCCCGCGCGTCACCGCCATGGTCAATCTCGGCCGCGGGATCGGGCGGGGCCTCGGACGCGGCATCGGCCGCGCCCTGACCCGTCCGCTGCGCGCCGGCCTGTCGCTCGATGCCCCGGCGGGTGGCATGGATCCGCGCATCGCCATGGCGCGCGCGCCGGGCATCCCCACCGTCATGGCCAAGGCCTTCAATGCCACGCAGGAACGCATCGCCCGCCAGCGTCTCGCCGGCGACCCGCCGAACGTATTGATCGGCCCGCGCCTGTCGAAGATCGGGCTCTTCGAGTTCCACCGCGCGGCGGAAGCCATCGCGCTCGGCGAGGAGGCAGCCGAGCGCATCCTTCCCGATCTCGCCGAGGCGCTGAAGGCGGTGGCCTGACCCCGGCGGGTCAGGCGTTCATCACATACTCCTTGAGCGCGGCGTGCTCGCTCTCGATCTCGGCAAGCCGCCACTTCACCACGTCGCCGATGGACATGATGCCGACCAGCCGGCCGTTTTCCGTCACCGGCAGGTGGCGGAACTTGCCCTCGGTCATGATCTCCATCAGCCGGTCGAGCGTCTCGGCCTCCGAACAGGTCACGACCTTGCGCGTCATGGTTTCCCCGACCGTGCGGTCCAGCACCGCTGCGCCCCGTTCCGACAGGCTGCGCACGATGTCGCGCTCGGAAAGGATGCCGGCGACCGTGTCGCCTGGGCCCGTCACCACGATCGCGCCGATGCGCTTCGATGCGAGGAGATGGGCGGCGTCCGCCAGCGTGGCCCCGGGGGCGATGGTCGCCACCGCGCGGCCCTTGGCGTCGAGAATGCTCTTCACGTTCATCTGCGCCTCCGGTTGCGGAGGGGCGCGTCCCTGCGGGCCGCCCCGCCTGTCAGGTCCCGGTCACCCGGAGGGCGATCATCGGATGGCACAGGCGACGAAACAAGACGGCAGAAGTGCGCCGCACAATACGGCCGGCGGCCTCAGGCGGGCAGGACCTCGTCGCGGACCGGATCGAAGAAGCGGAACAGCAGCAGCCCCGCTGCGAAGCCCGCCAGATGCGCCTGCCAGGCGATCTGGCCCTCGAAACCGGGCATGGGCAGGCTCATGGCGCCAAAGGCGACGTTGACGATGACCCAGACCGCGACCATGCCCATGACGGGTCCGTTGCGGACCATGTCGACGAGCCGCAGCGCCGGCATGCGGTAGGCCTCCTCGCCATTCGCCCGCATGGCCCCGAGCGGGCCGCCCATCTCGAAGACGAAGCGCAGCGCCGCCGCCGTGAAGCCGGAGACCGCACCGGAGGCGCCGATCACCGGCACGAAGGCCGTGCCGACCGCCGCGAGATGGCCAAGCGCGCCCGCCGCCGCGGTGGCGATGAAGAACAGGAGCGTCCGCCCGGCCCCGAAACGCCGCGCCACGGCGGACCCGAAGACCAGGAACCACAGGACATTGAGGCCGAGATGGGTCCAGTCGGCGTGGAGGAAGGCGTAGGTGACGAAGGTCCAGATGTCCCCCGCGACCCCGCCGGGGAAGAAGGTGCCGGCGATCGAGCCCTCGAAGCGGGCGGGGATGAAGGCGAAGGTCAGCAGCACCTCGCGGTCGGCATCCTCGTCAAGAACGTACTGCCGCACCGCATGAATGAGGATCATGGCGCCGCAGAGCAGCGAGACGATGCCGGGGACGTTGAGGATCGGTTCGCGCTGGGACAAGGAACGGATGCCGGAAGATGCGGGAGGTCTCACTAGAGCCTCGGCGGGCCCTGAGTCGAGAGCGCGGCCTGTCGCTGCCTCGGGCAAAAAAAGAGGGGGAGACCTTTCGGCCTCCCCCGGCGGGAGCGTGGGGACCGGCGAACCGGCCCCGATGGTCACGTCTCCATCTCCTCATGTCCCCAGGAGAAGCCTGAAAGTGTCGCGGTCGGCGGGGGAGTCAGCACCCGCCTTCCGAAATCGTGGAACGCCCCGACGGAACCACGCGGCGCCGGCGGCCGCAATCGAAACGCTTGGTTAACCTTACCCCCTTCACCGATCGTTAACCCTGCCCTTCCCATCGCCGCTGGCACGGCCTCTGCGACCTCTGCCCCGAGAACGCCGCGACGGAGCCCATCCGTCCCGGAACGGCACAGGAGAGGCCCATCATGACCCACGCCGCGGGGACCACGCTTTTCGCCTACTGGGATTCGCTGCGTGGCGGACGCCCGGCGCCCGAGCGCTCCGACATCGACCCGCGCGCCATCGGCCCGATCCTCGGCGACACCTTCGTCCTTGAGGGCGACCTCACCGGCGCCCTGCCCTATCGCCTCGCCGGGTCGCGCATCTGCAGCCTCTTCGCCCGTGAGATGAAGGGCGAATCGTTCACCGCGCTCTTTACCGAGCTCGGCCGCCAGGCATTCCATCGCGGCCTGTCCGACGCCCTCGCCGCCCAGGCGGGCCTCAGCCTTGCCGTCACCGGCACCAGCACCATCGGCCGCGATGTCGATCTGGAGATGACGCTTCTGCCGCTCGTCCACCGGGGCCGCCTCGGCGCGCGGATGATCGGCACCATCACGGGCACCGATCTGCCCTGGTGGATAGGTCGGGACGGCATCGCCAAGCTGGAGATCGGCGCCCTGTCGCTGCTCTGGCCCACCGCCCGCGGCGCCGAGGCGCTTGCCGCCGACGCGACGATCCAGCCGCGCTCCCACGCCTTTGCCGCGAAACCAGCCCTGCGGCTCATCCAGGGCGGCATTGCGTCCTGAAACTTTGCGTTGCAACACTGCGTTAACGCTCCGCCGATACTCTCCGGCTGGCTCGCCCTCGAACCCCGCCGATCATGTCAGCGCTCGCGAAAGTCTTGTCCGCACCATCGTCGGAAGAGAACCGCCGCTTTCAGCGTGTGCGGGTGGACGTCCTCGGCCGCTTCATGCTGTCGGACCGGCGCGAATTTCCGTGCCAGGTCATCGATATGTCGCCGGGTGGCGCCGCCATCGTCGCGCCCGTCGTCGGCCGCCTCGGTGAGCGGGTCATCGCCTATCTCGACCATATCGGCCGAATCGAGGGCATGATCGTCCGCGTCACCGAGACCGGCTTCTCGATGACGATCGAGGCCTCGCTGCGCAAGCGCGACAAGCTCGCCGACCAGCTCACCTGGCTCGCCAACCGCCAGATCCTCGGCCTGCCCGAGGATCGCCGCCACGAGCGCGTCATTCCGCGCAATCCCTTCACCACCATCACCACCCCGCTCGGCGAGAAGGTGCCGGTGCGCGTCCTCGACATTTCCATGTCGGGCGCGGCCATCGGCGGCGCCGACGGCCTCAAGCCCGGTGACATCGTCCAGATCTCGCGCACCATGGCGCGAGTCGTGCGCCTGCTGGAACGCGGCGTGGCAGTGGAATTCTCGGGACAGCAGCCGATCGAGACCATCCTGGCCCTCGCCCAGGAACTCGGCGCCGACCTCAATCCCAATTCCGAGCCGGTCGCGATCCCGCGCTGAGCCGCACCGGCTGCTCCGTTCCCACGCTCCCTGCACCACCTCACGCATGGTCATCCCAAGCGCGCGCTTTGCCCTTGCGGAAGTGCATCGTCCGACATGCTGAAGCGGTGGTGAAGGCCGGCATGGCGGGACAGCCGCCGCTGTTAACGGACGACCCCGGGCTTTCGGGCGCCTGAGGCCTCAGCCGGTCGGACTCCGGCTGCACCCAACCGCGAAACCCACGACATATCAGTACCTTGCCCCCGGGGAATGAATCATCCCCTCAAGGCGCCGAAGGTGAATCCACCCCTTGTTAGCCTGAACGAACCCTCTCCGCGATCCAGCGGATTCCGGCTTTTCGTTTCAGCGCGCTGCAAATCCGGCCTGCGACTGTCGCCTCAACGACGGAGGGACACGTCATGTGGGGATCGGACACCCGGCGACGGGGCGGAGGATCAGGAGTCGCAGCCTGCCTCGCCCTGGCGCTGGTGACGGCGGCGGGACTGGGCGGTCAGGCGACCGCCAGCCCGGAACGCCTCGCCTACCTGAGCGAACAGGGCGCCAGCAGCGCGCCCCTCGGCTGGCGCCAGTTCTGCCGCGACATGCCGGCCGAATGCCGCACCCGGCCGCGCTCGGTCGAGGTGATCCGCACCGGCGGCACGGCCTGGGCGACCATCATTCGCATCAATGCGCATGTGAACACCGCCATCGAGCCGGTGACCGACATCGACCAGTACGGCCGCGAGGAGGTCTGGACCTACCCGACCTCCGGGCGCGGCGACTGCGAGGATTACGTTCTGCTCAAGAAGAAGCTGCTGGTCGAGGCCGGGCTTCCCGAGAGCGCGCTGCTCGTGACGGTCGTCCGCGACCGCCAGGGTGACGGCCACGCCGTGCTGACGGTTCGCACCGATCGCGGCGACTACGTCCTCGACAACGAGACCAGCGACATCCGCCTCTGGCACCAGACGGGCTACCGCTTCGTCAAGCGCCAGTCCTCTGTCGACCCCAACCTGTGGGTGACCGTCGGCCCGGGCACCGCCCCGGCCTCCGTCGCCACCCGCTGAACACCAGTTTCGCGTCCTCGGTCACGTCCCACCCCTCCCCGTCCCCAAGACCGGGTTCGCGAACAGACGGCCGGCACCTCAGAACGAGGGCCGGCCGTCACCTTTTTTGAGGGATGACAGGCGATCAGCCGTTGCGCGCGGCCCACTCGATGGCCTGCTCGAGGCGGTCATTGCCCCAGAACAGCTCGCCATCCCGCGTGATGAAGCTCGGCGCGCCGAAGATATCCTTGGCCATGGCCTCTTCCGTCGTCGCCCGCAGCGCCAGCTTCACCTGTTCGCCGCCCGCCATGGCGATGGCCGGCGCGGCGGGGATCCCCGCGGTCTCCAGCGCCCGGCCGAGGACCTCCGGATCACTGATCGACAGGCCCTCGCCGAATTCCAGGGCGTAGAGCGCCCGCGAAAAGGCGGCGCGCTTGCCGTCGTCGGCCAGCGCCGTGGCGATGCGGGCAGCGGTGAGGCTGTTCTGCGGGAAGGGATCGGGCTTTCGGAACGGCAGGCCGAGGCCTTCGGTGATGCGCTCAAGGTCGCGCCACATGTTGCGGCCCTTGGCCGGCATCAGGTTGAAGGGCGAAGTCGTCCAGCCCGCTGACGCGAAGATCGGCCCGAGCAGGAAGGGCCGCCAGCGCACGGTGACGCCGGCGCGCGCCGCCACCGCCCCGATCCGCATCGCGGCGGGATAGGAATAGGTCGAGGCGAACTCGTAGAAGAAGTCGATCTGGCCAGCCATGGCGCGGCTCAGCCGATCGGCTTCAGGCCGGCCTTGAAGCGCTGGGCGTTCTTCACATAGCTCGCCGCCGAGAGCTTCAGGCGCGCGATGGCCTGGTCGTCGAGCGTGCGCACGGCGCGGGCGGGTGATCCGACGATCAGCGAATTATCGGGAAACTCCTTGCCCTCGGTCACCAGCGAATTGGCGCCGACGAGACAGTTATTGCCGATCCTGGCGTGGTTGAGGATGGTCGAGCCCATGCCGATCAGCGTGTTGGTGCCGATGGTGCAGCCGTGCAGGATCACCTTGTGGCCGATGGTGCAGCCCGCCCCGATCGTCATGGGCGCACCGGGATCGGTGTGCAGCATGCACATTTCCTGGATGTTGGTGCCCTCGCCGATATCGATCAGCTCGTTGTCGCCGCGGATCACCGCGCCGAACCAGATGCCGACATCGGCGGCGATCCGCACCTTGCCGATGACATGGGCGTCGGGGGCGACGAAGAAGCGGCCATCCACCGGGAGGCTGGGTTCGATCCCGTCCAAGGCATAGAGCGGCATGGCATCCTCCGGTCGTTGTCGTTGACCGGAGCTATGGCACGCGGTGCCGGGGATTGAGAAGGGGGGCGAAGGACGGGCAGTCGCGCCGTCAGAAGCCGAGGCCGCGCAGGACCATGGTCAGGACTCGGCCCGACATCAGGCTCCAGACCAGCGCGATGAACGTCGCGAGGAAGACGAACTCGAACCGGCGGTTCTCGATCCGGCGGCCGCGGATCGTGTTGCGGACGATGATGACCGGAGCGGCGAAGGCGAGGAAGGGCACCGCCAGCACCGCGGCGACACCGCCGCCCTGCAGGAGCCGGAAACTCGCGGGCTTGTCGGCCAGCGCCCGGTAGACGCTGACGAGAAGGCCCGAGATCGCGAAACCGAGCGCGAGCGAATGAAAAAGCTGCAGGCTGCCCTGGGACATGACGCGGAACCCGACCTGACGCGAGGGCCAACCGCCCTCGTCCCAATCGGTATCGCGTCATTAGGGTTCTGTTAAGAGGCGGGCGGCAAATCCTTAAGGAAGGGTTAACCGCCCGGTCGCCTCACTCCTCCTCGAGGTCGATGTCGAGGATCGAGATGGTGACGGTGTAGGACGTCTCGCCGTCATCCACGTCCTTGTAGAGCGTGCCGACCTGCTCGTCGCCGATCATGACCTCGACCATCTCCTTGCGGCGCATGTTCGGCTGCAGCTTGATGGACTGGTTGCCGAACTTGCGGCGCAGATAGTCCTGAAGCTTCGTGATCTCGCTACGGTCCACGGCGTGAACTCCATTCGGGCTGATGGGGCCGTGTGCCATGCGTCGGGGGCCGAAGTCAAAGCGGCGGGACGTCCGCGCTGTGGAGGGCGCGCCGGCTCAGCCGCCCGTGGCGCGGCGGGCCGGCACCACGAGCTCGGGCGTCTCGCAGAGGTTCTGGCGCGCCAGGGTCACGCCCTGCGTATCCTCGGGATCGAAGCCGACACGCACGTCGTACAGGCAGTTGCCGCCGCGGGCGACACGGCCGGTATAGGTGTCGCCATGCTCCATCATCCAGATGCCGAGCAGGTCCGGCTGGGGGCGCGCGGCCCCGACCGGCGTCACGCGCAGCACGGCGATCTTCTCGTTCGAGCGATTGACGACCCGGAAGAGCGCGACGCCGGGGCGCGCCGGCAGGGGCGCCACGGTCGGCTCGGGGCTGGTGACCTCGATCTTGTCCTGGGCGCAGAAGTCATGGTCGAGGCGCACGAACTCGTTGCCGAGGGCGAAGGTGATGCGCACGTCGTAGCGGCACTCGGTGGTGTTCAGCGGCCACGACATGATGGCGCGGGGATTGAGCGTCTCGCGCCGCAGGCGGTTCTCGCCCCAGGCGCCCGACCCCACCGGGGCGAACTGGATGACCAGCGCCTTGTAGGGCGTCTTGTTCTCGAAGCCGACCGACACCCGCCGCGAGGCATTGGCGCCGGCCGAGCGGATGAAGCTGTCGACATCCGGCGTGCCGGCCTGCGGCTGGCCAGCGGCCGGGCGACCCGGCATGGCGGGACGGTGCGCCTCGGGAACCCGCGACAGGGCGCGATCGATCTCCTGCTGCACGGAGGGCGGCACGCCCGGCATGCCCTGCTGGGCCTGCGCGGCGACGCCGCCGAGGACACCGGTGGAGAGGACGAGGGCGGCGGCGATGCGGGCGGTGCGGACCATGGGGCGTCTCCTTGGAATGGTCGTTGGATACCCCGCCCAGACTGCCTGCCCGTTCCGCCGCGGCGGTCGAATTGTTTCCAGTGCTTCCGCGGCGCGTCAGGTTCCGCGCGCGCCGGGCCACCGACTTGGGCCGCCCGGCCGAATCTGAATCAGAGGATGAAGAGCCGCCCTGAATCAGAATCGCAGCTTGAGCCGCAGGGCGCAGGCCCCTGATGCGACTCGCATTTCCGGATGCAGTTGAATCAGAACGGGAAGCCCGGCCTCAGCTGAGGAAGTCGAGGATCGCCTCGGCAAAGACGTCGTTCTTGTCGCCGGCGACCATGTGGCCAGCCCCCCCGACATCGACGAAACGGGCATGGGGCACGAGGGCAAGGAAGGCCTCGACGCTCTCCGGCGAGACGATGTCGGAGGAGGCGCCGCGCACCAGAAGGGTCGGCACGGTCAGGCGGCGGGCATCGTCCTCGAGCCGCTGGACGATGGTGGCGCGCTCGCCGTCGACCGGTCGGCCGCCATCGAGGAAGGCCGGGTCCCAGTGCCAGTACCACCGCCCGTCCGGCTTCAGCCGGAGGTTCTTCTTCAGGCCCTCGACCGAGGGAGGCCGCCGCCGATGCGGCAGGTAGGCCGCGACCGATTCCGCCGCCTCCTCGATCGTGGCAAAGCCGGTTGCCGCGTGGGCGCGCATGAAGCCCTGCACATGCCGCACCCCCTGCTCCTCCATCCGCGGCACGATGTCGACGAGGATGAGCGAGGAAAAGCAGGGCTCATGCCCCAGCGCATGGAGCGAGGCGATGCCGCCGAGCGAGGCGCCGATGGCGGCAGCCTTGGCGCCGAAGCGCTCCTCGACCTGGCGGCCGAGCGCCACGGCGTCACGGCCGAAATCGGCGAAGCTGTAATGGCCGCCCGCGACCCATTCGCTGTCGCCATGGCCGCGCTGGTCGACGCAGACGGCGGTGAAGCCGCGTTCGGCGAGCCGCCGGGCCGTTGCCCGCCAGGCATGGCGGGTCTGGCCGCCACCATGGAGCAGCAATGCCACCTGCGGGCCCTGGCCGTAGAGATCGGCCGCGAGGCGGTTCCCGGCATGGCCGAGGAAGGTCGCTTGGCGGGGCTGCAGGGACATGCGGCAATCCGGGTGGCGCGAGCGGCTCAGACGCCGATGCGGGTGAGGAAGTCCAGCGCGCCGGCCTTGAAGACCTTGTCGCCGACGGCCGGCATATGATCGCGGTCCGGGATGGAAAGCGCCTCCCCCTTTGGGATGATCGCGGCCAGCGGCTCCGGCGGGCCGGCGATGGCGTCCTTGGTGCCCACCGCGATCAGCACCGGGCAGCGGATCGATGCCGCCTCGTCCGCCGTCATCAGGTTGCGCGAGCCGCGGATGCAGGCGGCGAGAGCCTTGCGGTCGGACTGGGTCTGCATGGCGAAGGCGCGGAACATCCGACCCTGCGGGTCGGTGACCTCCTCCAGCGTCGGCGCCTCCAGCGCCTCCGCGATGGTCTCCGGCAGACCGACGCCGTCGATCAGCTTGATGCCGAGGCCGCCCATGATCGCGGCAGAGACGCGGTCCGGATGTCGCTGTGCCAGGAAGGCGGTAATGCGCGAGCCCATCGAATAGCCGAGCACCACCGTCCGCGCGATGCCGAGATGATCGAGCAGCGCGCGGGCATCCTCCGCCATCAGCGTCGTGTGATAGGCGGCAGGATCATAGAGCTTCTGCGACGCGCCATGGCCGCGATTGTCGAGCGCGATGACGCGCCGGCCGGCCTTGGTGAGCGTTTCCACCCAGCCCGGATAGGTCCAGTTGATATGGGCGGTCGATGCGAAGCCGTGGATGCAGAGCACGGGCTCGCCCGCGCCGGTGTCGAAATAGGCGATCTCGACGCCGTTCGCGTCGAAGGTCTGCATTGGAAGGCGGGACGGAAGGCTGGGCATGGCCCCTTCTAGCCACAGCCTGCCCGGCGAGGAAAGGCCCGGGGCGAGAGACCTGCCCGGCCACGCGGCGGTGCGTCGCGCCGTGGGCCAAACCCAACGCCGTTGCGGAAGGTGGCCGCCAGCGGCTAGGAAGCGGCCACCATTCCCGGGAGTTTGTACGACCCGATGCCCGCATCCCCCCGTTGGCTCCTTGCCGCCGCCCTGCTCCTCGGCTCGCTCCCGGCCCTGGCCCAGACGCCCGCCCCGCCCGTGCCGGCGGGATCGCCGCCCGTCCCCCGTGCCTGGAAGACCGGCGAGGAGGCCGCCGCCATCGAACGGCGCATCGACGCGCTGCTCGCCCAGATGACGCTGGAGGAAAAGGTCGGCCAGCTGAACCTCTGGGGCCGCGGCGACGAGTTCCGCATGGAATGGGTCGAGGAAGGCCGCACCGGCGCGGTGATGAATTTCGTCACGCCCAGCGAGATCCGGGCGATCCAGCTCCGGGCGGCGCGCTCGCGCCTGCGCATCCCCGCCATCATCGCCCTCGACGCCATCAACGGCTTCGCCACCTACATGCCGCAGCCGCTGGGCCAGGCGGCGACCTTCAATCCGCGCCTCGTCGAGCTTGCCTCCTACTGGTCGGCGCGCGAGGCGCGCGCCGTCGGCATCAACTGGACCTTCGCGCCGATGATCGACATGACGCGCGACGCCCGCTGGGGCCGCGTCATGGAGGGGGCCGGCGAGGACGTGCACCTCGCCTCGATCCTCGCCGCCGCACGCACGGTCGGCTACCACCGGGGTGGCCTTGCCACCTCGGCGAAACATTACATCGGCTATGGCGAGGCCGAGGGCGGCCGCGACTACAACAGCGTGTGGATCCCGGTCTCCAAGCTCTGGGACTACCACATGCCGCCGTTCCAGGCCTCGCTGGCCGCCGGCGCCTTCACCGTCATGACCTCGCTCAGCGCGATGAACGGCATCGCTTCCACGGCGGACCGCCACCTGGTGGCCGAGGTGTTGAAGGGACAGCTCGGCTTCCGCGGCTTCGTCGTCTCCGATTTCGAATCGGTGAAGGAGCTCATCGCCCATGGCCAGGCGGCAGATGGACCGGACGCCGTCCGGCGAGCCTTCGGCGCCGGCATCGACATGGACATGATGGCGGGCCTCTACGACGCCCATCTCGCCCAGCTCGTGCGCTCGGGCGCCATCAGCGAGGCGGCGGTCAACGAGTCGGTGCGCCGGGTCCTGCGGGTCAAGCTGCACATGGGTCTCTTCGAGGAGGCGCCCTACGACCCCGCCCTCGCCCAGCGCGACCTCGGCACGGCGGAGGCGCGCGAGGCCTCCCTCGAGATCGCCCGCGAGGCCGTGATCCTCTTGAAGAACGACAACGCCATCCTGCCGCTGAAGCCCGCGGTGCGGTCGGTGGCGGTGATCGGCAGCCTCGCCACCCATCAGGAAGACTGGCAGTACACCGAGAATGCCGGGCTGCCGCGGGTGATCTCGCCGCGCCTCACCGACCAGCTGCAGACCTTGCTGGGATCCGGCGTCGGCGTCAGCGCTGCCGCCGGCTTCGCCACCCATTGCAGCCTCGCGGCCGGTGACACGGCCGGCGCCGTCGCAACGGCCCGCGCCGCCGACGTTGCGGTGGTGATGCTCGGCGAGGATTGCGAGCAATATGGCGAGGGCACCTCGCGCGCCCATCTCGACCTGCCGGCCCACCAGCAGGCGCTGCTCGATGCCGTCATCGCCACCGGCAAGCCGGTGGTGGTGATCATGCACACCTCGCGGCCCTTCGTGCTGACGCGCTTCATCGACCGGGTGGCCGCGGTCATCCAGGCCTTCCACCTCGGCACCGAGGGCCGCACGGCCATCGCCGAGGTCCTCACCGGCCGCACCAACCCCTCCGGCAAGCTGCCGATGACCTTCCCGCGCGCCACGGGCCAGGTGCCGATTTACTACGACCGCCTGCCGACCGGCCGTCCGCGCGTCAAAAACTTCCGCTACGAGACCGGCTATCTCGACGAGAGCATGGAGCCCCTCTTTCCCTTCGGCTTCGGTCTCTCCTTCTCCCGCTTCACCTTCGACCAGCTGACTCTGTCCTCGCCCACCGTGCCCCGCTCGGGGACGGTGGCAGGCTCGGTGCGCCTCACCAACGCGGCGGGGCCGGCCGGCCAGGAGGTCGTGCAGGTCTATGTGCGCCAGCGCGTCGGCCAGCGGTCGCGGCCGGTGCGCCAGCTGAAACATTTCGAGAAGGTCGCGGTCGCGGCGGGGGCGAGCCAGACGGTGACCTTCCGGATTCCGGTCCAGGCGCTGGGCTACCACGACGATGCCGGCCGCTATGTGGTGGAGCCCGGCGAGTACGACATCTTCGTCGGCGGCGATTCCAACGCCACCCTGGCGGCGCGGGTGACGGTCACGGAGTAGGCCTGCAGACGGCACCGGGCTGAAACCGGGATAGGCGACAAGGCGGATGACACTCTGGGGAAGGCCGCCATGATCGCCCGCCTGACACAAGCCAGCCTGATCGCCGCCGCGACGGTCCTTGCAGCCAGCAGCATCGCCCGGGCCGACGGGCGCGGCGAGATCCGCACCTTCCGTGACTGGATCGTCGCCTGCGACAACACCCGCACCTGCCGCGCCTTCGGCATGCCGAAGCAGGACACCATGATCGGCGTCGCCCTGCGCATCGACCGCGGAGGGGCCGCCGATGCCCAGCCCGTGATCAGCATCGTCCTCGACCGGGACACCGGTGGCACGACCGGGCTGCGCCTCTCGGCCAGCGTCGATGGCGGCGCCGCCACGGACATCGTCGTGGGGCAAGCCGCCAGCCAGGACGAGGAGACCATCACCGTCACCGACCGCGCCCTCGCCGAACGCCTTATCGCCGACATCCGGCGCGGCCAGAGCCTCCGTGTCACGGTTCATCCGGCCGGCAACCAGCAAGAACCGCCCGATCCGATCTCGCTCGACGGCGCCATGGCGGCCCTGCTTTGGATGGACGAGCAGCAGGGTCGCATCGGATCGCGCGATGCTCTCGCCCGGCCGGGCGATGGCCGGGCGAGGCCGCCGCTGCCGACCGAACCGCCCCGGGCGCCGGCCGAACGCCGCTTGCCGGACCAGGGGGATGTCGCGCGCCGGCTGGAAGCGGTGCGCGCGCCGGTCCTGGCGGCCTTCCGCGCCCTTCCCACCGACACCTGCGACGACGAGGACAACCCCGCCATTGCCGCGCACCGCCTCGCCGAAAGGCTTCTGCTCGTGGCCGTGCGCTGCTGGAGCGGCGCGTACCAGTCCAGCGAGATCCATTTCCTCGTCAGGGAGGGCGCGGTGCCACAGGTTCGCCCCGCATCCTTCCCGCGGCCGCGGAAGCCGTCGCCCGATGCGCGGCCCGAACCCTATGACGACGCGATCCTGACCACTTCGGACGTCGACGCCGCCACGGGTCGCGTCGCCCATTTCGCCAAGGGCCGCGGCATCGGCGATTGCGGCGAGGTCGCCGAATGGCAGTGGGACGGAGAGCGCTTCCGGCCGGTTCGTTTCGACGTCATGCCGACCTGCCGGGGCCTGACGCCGCCGAACTGGTTCAGCCTCTACCGGACGCGCTGAGGCCGCTCACTTCACCACGTTGGAGCCCGAATAGGGCGGCGGCGGAATGTCCATGTGCGCCTTGCGCAGGGCCGCCGACCAGCGCTCGCGCAGGTCGTGGAAATAGGGCTCACCCGGCTCGATACGGTAATGCGTCTGCAGGATCGCATCGCCCCGCGGCGTCACCGCGATATCGATGGGCATGCCGACGCCAAGGTTCGACCGCATGGTGGAGTCCATCGAGACGAGGCCGATCTTCAGCGCGTCGTTGAGCGGCGTGTCGAACTTGATGGCGCGATCGAGGATCGGTTTGCCGTATTTGTGCTCGCCGATCTGCAGGTAGGGCGTGTCGACCGTGCACTCGATGTAGTTGCCGGCCGCATAGACCATGAACAGGCGGAGCGAGCGACCCTTGATCTGGCCGCCGAACAGGAAAGAGGCCTCGAACTTGACGCCGTCCTCCTCGAGCCCCGGCCCATAGATGCGCCTCACCTCCCGGATGGCGCGGCCGACCCGCTGCGCCGCCTGGAACATGCTCGGCGCGTTCATGATCGACTCGCTCTCGCCCGTTTCCGGGTTGAGCACGCCCTCCTGCAGGAAGCCGATGACCGACTGGGTGATGGACAGATTGCCCGCCGAGGCGAGGATCATCACCCGCTCGCCCGGCTTCTGGAAGACGTGCAGCTTGCGGAAGGTCGAGATGTTGTCGAGGCCGGCATTGGTGCGCGTGTCGGCGATCATCACGAGGCCGTCGCGCACGAGAATGCCGCAGCAATAGGTCATGGAGATTCTCCTCGGGGCGAAGGGGATAAACGCGAGAGGGGCGCTGGGCAATGCGGACATGGACCGCCCACGGGCTTGTGCGGCCGGAACGTAAGACGATATCTCCAGTCTACTTGAGGGAGATGATCATGTGGCAGCGGCTCTCGTGCGGAACGGCCCTGACAATTGCACTCATCTTTTCGATCTCGGCCTTGGCGCAGGATGACGACGACGAGGCGCGTCATCGCGAAGCGGAAGCATTTCAGGAGCGCGTTCTTGAGCAGACGGCGAGTCTGCTTCAGGCGATCGCCAACTCGCCACTGGTACCGCCAGGCCGCTGCGCGATCATCAACGAATGGCTACCCCGTGCCGTAATCGATCGTTCGACCGCCCGCCGCTACCTGAACTCCACGGTCGCGGCGGACCTTGTCGGCGTCCACGTCGCCGTCTGGCCGGACGGCCTGATGGACCCCGACCAGAAACGCTCCACGAACTTCTGCACGCGCGAGGAAAAGGCGAAGCATTTCAAGGAAATGCACGATGCATGGCAGCACTCGGGCGATAGCCGATTGGAAACACAGGAGATCCAATTCGGCATCCCGGTGTTCGACGCGGATTTCTCACGCGCGGCGATTGTCATTGAGGGGCGACAGAACACGTCCTTTCGCCTCCCCGACGGCACGACACGCGGCGGGATGGAGGTTTGCGGCGGCGCGGCGATCTACGAGAAATCGGGCGGCACCTGGCAGAAGATTGCCTACGAGCAGTACTACTGCTCCTGAAGCCCTTCAGTAATGCGGCGGCGGCGGTTCCGGCAGGTTCGGCGCACCCGCCGAGGCGAGGCTCTCGTTGACCTGCTCTTCCAGCCGCTTCAGCAGGCGCTGCAACCGCTCGATCTCCTGCCACTGGGCGGTGATGGTGGCGTTGAGGTCCTCGATGGTCTGGTCCTGGTAGGCGACGCGGATTTCCAGCGCCTCCAGCCGGCCGGTGAGGTCGTTCACGTCGCTCATGCGGCCTCCTGTGCAACGGGAACCGGCACCAGGCCGTGCCCCAGCGCAATGCGGTCGTCGAAGACGAAGCAGCCGCCACGCCACAGGCTCTCTTCCCGAGGCACCTCGGCGAGATAGGCGAGGATGCCGCCCTTGAGGTGCAACACCTCGGGAAAGCCGCGGTCGAGGAGAAAGGCGCTCGCCTTCTCGCAGCGGATGCCGCCGGTGCAGAACATGGCGATGCGGCGATGGCGGGCCGGATCGAGGGCGCCGTCGACGAAGGCCCGAAAGTCGCCGAAGGAGGTCGTGGCGGGGTCGGTCGCCCCCTCGAATGACCCCATCGCCACCTCGAAGCCGTTGCGGGTGTCGATCACGAGCGTCTCCGGATCGCGGATGACCTCGTTCCAGTCGGCGGGCGCCACATAGGTCCCGACGCGCTGCGTCGGATCGGTGGCACCGCCGTCGAAGGCGACGATCTCGCGCTTCACCTTCACCTTGAGCCGTCCGAAGGGCATGGCATCCGTCTGCGACAGGCGGACGGACAGGCCCTCGAGGCGCTCACCGAATATCCATCCGCCCCGGAGCCGATCGAGCAGCGCCGCGATGGCCTTGGCGGAACCCGCCACCGTGCCGTTGATGCCCTCGGGGGCCAGCAGAAGCGTGCCCATGAGGCCGAGCTCCACACACAGATCCGCGAGCGGCGCGCGGAGTTCGGCGCAGTCGGGCAGCGGGGCAAAGCGATAGAGGGCGGCGACCGTGACGGTCATGGCGACATCCGGGACATGCCCTGCCATTACCCCCCGGCGCCGGAACCGGCAACGGCCGGCGGCGTTGAGGCGGAACGGCGCATCCTTTCGCGCCTGCGAAAGCCCCCTTCCCTTACGACGCGATTTGCCGCTAGCTTGTCAGCGAAGCGTCAGGATCGCTCCGCCAGAGAGGGACCACGCTTCGTCTTCCAGAGGGGACTTTGCCGGCAATGGCAGGCGCTGCACCGATCTTCGATGAAATGACCCTCGCGGACGGTGCAGTCCGCCCCGCCTACGAGACCCTCGCCCGCTGGCTCCAGTCGATTCCACCGGATCTTCTCGCCACCCGTTCGCGAGAGGCCGAGGCGCTGTTCCGCCGCATCGGCATCACCTTCGCCGTCTATGGCGACGCCGCCTCGACCGAGCGGCTGATCCCCTTCGACGTCATCCCGCGGGTGCTCACCAGCGATGAATGGAGCCGGCTCTCCAAGGGCCTCACCCAGCGGGTGCGCGCCATCAACGCCTTCCTCGGCGACGTCTATTCCAAGCGCGAGATCCTGCGCGCCGGGATCGTGCCGGAGGACCTCGTCTACCGGAACCCGGCCTTCCGTCCGGAGATGAACCAGCAGCCGGTGCCCCACGGCATCTATGTGATGATTGCCGGCATCGACATCGTCCGCGTCGACGGCGACACGTTTTATGTCCTCGAGGACAATGCCCGCACCCCCTCCGGCGTCTCCTACATGCTGGAGAACCGCGAGGTGATGATCCGCCTCTTCCCCGAGCTCTTCTCGGCCCACCGCGTGGCGCCGGTGGAGAACTACACCGACGACCTTCTCGCCACGATGCAGTCGGTGGCGCCCCGCTCGGCCTCGTCCGATCCGACATGCGTGCTTCTGACGCCCGGCCTGTTCAACTCGGCCTATTACGAGCACACCTTCCTCGCCGACAAGCTCGGCGTCGAGCTGGTCGAGGGCCGTGACCTCTTCGTCAAGGCCGACGTCGTCTACATGCGCACGACCGAGGGGCCGAAGCGCGTCGACGTCATCTATCGCCGCCTCGACGACGACTTCCTCGACCCGCTGGTCTTCCGTCCGGATTCGGCGCTCGGCGTGCCCGGCCTCATGTCCGCCTACCATGCGGGCAATGTCACGCTCGCCAATGCGGTCGGCACCGGCGTCGCCGACGACAAGGCGGTCTACAGCTACATGCCGGAGATCGTGAAGTTCTATCTCGGCGAGGAGCCGATCCTGAGGAACGTGCCGACCTGGCGCTGCCGCGAGGCGGACGAGCTGAAATATGTGCTGGAGCGCCTGCCCGAACTGGTCGTCAAGGAGGTCCATGGCTCCGGCGGCTACGGCATGCTCATCGGCCCGAAGGCGACGAACGCCGAGATCGAGACCTTCCGCGAGAAGCTGATCAAGGACCCCGCCAATTTCATCGCCCAGCCGACGCTGGCGCTCTCCACCTGCCCGACCCTCGTCGAGGAGGGCGTCGCGCCCCGCCACGTCGACCTGCGCCCCTTCGTGCTCACCGGCCGCGACAAGGTCCGCATCGTGCCCGGCGGCCTCACCCGCGTGGCGCTGAAGGAGGGCTCCCTTGTGGTGAATTCGAGCCAGGGCGGCGGCACCAAGGACACCTGGGTCCTGGATTCCTGAGGACAGGCGGAAACCATGCTCTCCCGTACCGCCGACAATCTCTTCTGGCTCGCCCGCTACGTCGAACGCGCCGAATATCTCGCCCGCATCATCGAGGCCTCGACGCGACTTGCGAACCTGCCCTCGGCCTATGCCGGGACCTCCAACGAATGGGAATCGGCGGTGGCGACCGCCGGCTGCGCCCATCTCTTCTACCAGGCGCACGAGAAGGCGACGCGCGAGACGGTCATCGACTTCCTCGCCTTCTCGCCCGACAACCCCTCCTCCATCCGCTCCTGCTTCGAGGTGGCCCGCACCAATGCCCGCGCGGTGCGCACGGCGCTGACGGTGGAGATGTGGGACGCCATCAACGCCGCGTGGCTGGAACTGTCGAAGTACCGCGCCTCCGGCCTGAACCAGGACGAGAACCTCGCCAATTTCCTCGCCTTCGTGAAGGAAACGGGCCTGCGCTTCGACGGCTCGGCCTATCGCACCATGCTGCGCTCGGACGGCTACTGGTTCTCGCGCCTCGGCGTGATGATCGAGCGCGCCGACAACACCGCCCGCATCCTCGACGTGAAGTATCACGTGCTGTTGCCGGCCTCGGAGACGGTCGGCGGCTCGCTCGACTATTTCCAGTGGTCGGCGATCCTGCGCGCGGTCTCGGCACTCACCGCCTATCACTGGGTCTACAAGGAGAGCCTCAAGCCCTGGCTGGTGGCCGACCTCCTCATCCTCAACGACCAGATGCCGCGCTCGCTCGCCGCCTGCTACGAGAGCATCGTGCGCAATCTCGACAGCCTGTCGCTGGCCTATGGCCGGCAGGGCCCGGCCCAGCGCGCCGCCCGCGCCACGCGCACCCGGCTGGAGAACGCCCGCATCGAGGACATCTTCCAGTCCGGGCTGCATGAATTCGTCTCGGACTTCATCACCGAGAACAACCGGCTGGGCGCCGCCATCACCCAGCAATACCTCACCTGACGGCCAAGGCCTCATGCGCATCCGCATCGCCCACGAGACCGTCTACAGCTACGCGGTCCCCGCCCATGCGGTGATCCAGACGCTGCGGCTGACGCCCCGCAACTTCGAGGGCCAGCACATCCTCAACTGGCGCATCGACGTCGACCAGGACGCCCGGCTCGACGCCCACGAGGACGCCTTCGGCAACATCACCCACACCTTCTCCTGCATCGGCCCGATCCAGACGCTGACCGTCCGCGTCGACGGCCTCGTCGAGACCTCCGACACGGCCGGCGTGGTGCGCGGCGCGGTGGAGCGTTTTCCGCCCGGCCTCTACCTGCGCGAGACCGCCCTCTCCGCCGCCGATCCTGCCATCCGTGCCTATGCCGAGGCGCGCGAGCGGCCGGGCGACCGGCTCTCCACCCTCCACGCCCTGCTCGACGACCTCGCCCGCGACATGGTCTTCGACAAGGACCCGACCCAGGCCTCGACCACAGCGGCGGAGGCCTTCGCGCTGAAGCGCGGCGTCTGCCAGGACTTCGCCCATGTCTTCATCGCCGCGGCGCGCCATCTCGGCATCCCCGCGCGCTATGTGGGCGGCTATTTCCTCCATGCCGACGGCACGGTGGACCAGGAGGCCGGCCATGCCTGGGCCGAGGCCCATGTGCCCGACCTCGGCTGGGTCGGCTTCGACGCCGCCAACGGCCTCTGCCCGACCGAGCAGCACATCCGCATCGCCTGCGGCCTCGACTATCTCAACGCCGCGCCCATCCGCGGCTCGCGCCATGGTGGCGAGGGTGAGTTTTTGACCGTGAAGGTCATGGTCGACCAGGCGCTGCGGCAGGTGCAGGTGCAGTAGGGGGCGGTGTGAACGCGGTTCCAAGGAGCGTGGCGAACCGCATCCCCCTACAGAAACCATCGTCATGCCCGCCCTTGTGGCGGGCATCCACGACTTGACCACCAGCCCCGAGAGGGTTTGCGCCCAGGAGAATTCGTGGATGCCCGGGCCAAGCCCGGGCATGACGGCGTGGAGAGAGGTGTCTCTCACCCCCTCCCCGCCGCCTCAAGCGCCGCGATATCCAGCTTCATCATCGTCAGCTTTGCCTCCGTACTCTTCCGGCTGCAACCAATAGTCGCATTGCGCAACTATGGCGCGTCGAAGTGCGGTGAGGTTGAGCGATGCAGCAAGGAAGTTTTCCGTGGGTCGGATTGACGGTGGCCGCGGTTTCCGTCGTGGTCGTGACATTTGCCATGAGCGCCAATGTCCCCAACTTCTCGCTGCTGACGATCCTCGTCCTGGTCGGGCTGGTTGCTATCACCGGCTTCGTCAGCGTCCTCAGCATGACCGCGAGCCGCCTCGGCATCCTGGACAGCCGTCAGCCCTTTGGGCTGCCCGAGGGGAGCATTCGGGCCATCCTGACCCTCGCCTTTATTGTTCTCGTCGGTGTATTCGCCAGTTATCTGCTGGCGCAGACATCGCGGACCGCATTTGTTGAAACCTCCGCCCCGATGAGGCTGCCCGTCACGACAATGGCCGAGGCTAAAGCGATGCAGGATTCGGTGGGCACCTCCGGCCTCGTCGTGGTTCGGGGCGACGGCACTCCGGCGAGTCCCTACGGATTCTTCCTCGTTCCACGAGCGGACTACACGGTCGCAAACGACGTCGCCAAGCAGATCCTGACCATGCTGTCGACCATGCTGGCGGCCATGATCGGTTTCTATTTCGGTGCCCGTCCGAATGAGACGCCGGTGGATCCGTTCGCCGCCGAGCGCGAAGCAGCCAAGGCGGAACTGGCGGGTCTTGCACTCAAGGCACCCACGTTCGATCAGGTGAAAAAGGCAGCTGACGAAAAGAGCGAGACAAACCTTTCAGCTGAGCAGAAGGCGAAGCTCAAGGAGATCCGCGAACGGATAGCTCTCGTCGGCAAAAAAATCGACGCCGCCCGAGAAGCTGCCAAGGACCAGCGAACGCCGGTCGAGACACTCCGGAACACAAAGACCGCCGCCCTTGAAGCGCATGGCACGCTGGCTGCCGAACTGGAGGCGCTCCAGGCATTGCCATAGGCAGCTGCGATGCGGCCCGGTGCCACCACAACTCACCCCCTCCCCGCCACCTCAAGCACCGCGATATCCAGTTTCACCATCGTCATCATCGACCGCATCACCCGCGCCGCCCGCTCGCGGTCCGCATCGGCCAGCGCCTCGGGGAGCATCCGCGGGACGATCTGCCACGACAGGCCGAAGCGGTCCTTCAGCCAGCCGCACTCGACCTCGCGGCCGCCCGCGCCGAGCCGCGCCCAGTAATGGTCGATCTCGTCCTGGGTCTCGCAGATCACCTGGAACGAGACGGCTTCCGTGAACGTGAACTCCGGCCCGCCATTGAGGCCGACGAAGCGCGTGCCGTCGAGCTCGAAGGTCACCGTCAGCACGCTGCCCGCCGGGGCCATGCCGTCCATCGGCCAGCGCATCACCTCGGTGATCCCGCTGTTCGGGAAGATGCCGACATAGTAGGTGGCGGCGGCCTCGGCCTCGCCGTTGAACCAGAGGCAGGGGATGAGGCGGGAGACGATGGCGGCCATGGCTAGCACCCTTTCACTTAACTTATATGTTAAGTGTTATGGGCCATGCCCTTCCCGTCAACCCTACCCCGCGACCCCTTGCCGCCGCCCGCGGCAGGCTCTACCTCCGGACCAGTCCCGGAGCGCATCATGACCGAGCCGACCACCGTCACCGCCGCCATCCTCGTCATCGGCGACGAGATCCTCTCCGGGCGCACCAAGGACAAGAACATCGGCTACATCGCCGAGTACTGCACGGCGATCGGCATCGACGTGAAGGAGGTCCGGGTCGTCCCCGACGAGGAGGACGAGATCATCCCTGCCCTCAACATGCTGCGGGCCAAGTACGGCTACGTCTTCACCACCGGCGGCATCGGCCCGACCCACGACGACATCACCGCCGACTGCGTCGCCAAGGCCTTCGGCGTCTCCATCGATGTCGACCCGCGCGCCCGCGCCATGCTGCTGGAGCGCATCCCCGAAAAGGACCTGAACGAGGCCCGCCTGCGCATGGCGCGCATCCCCGCCGGGGCCGAGCTCATCGAGAATCCGGTGTCGAAGGCGCCCGGCTTCATGATCGGCAATGTCATCACCATGGCCGGCGTGCCCTCGGTCATGCAGGCGATGATGGACGTGGTCTCGCCGCGGCTGAAGACCGGCACCAAGATGATCCAGGTCTCCATCGAGGCGCCGGGCCTGCGCGAGGGCGATATCGGCACGCCCTATGCCGCCATCGCCAAGGCCCATCCCGGCGTCATCATGGGCTCCTATCCGATGATGCAGGACGGCAAGTTCTGGACGCGCCTCGTGCTGCGCGCCAAGGACGCGGCGCTGCTCGCCGCCGCCGAAGAGGCGGTCGTCGCCATGGTCGGCGAGCACAAGCGGCCGGACGCGCCGATCACCATCACGCGCGGCAGCTGACGATACTCATTGTTGCAGGGCGGCAACATCCCGCCCGCAACCTCCCGGCGCGGGTGCCCGAACACCGCCCCATTTGATCCAGCGCAAAGGCGGCGGCGGGCAGCGGTGGCCTTGCTCGTCCCGCATCGCCGCGCCGGACGGTTTCCCCCGACGGCCCGCGTGGCACCAAGAAACGCTCGCATCTCGGGGCCCATCATGAAGACCGTCCTGCGCAGCGCCGCCATCGGCGCCGCCCTCCTCGCCACCCCGGCGCTTGCCGCCGACCTGTCGGCCCCGCGCACATCGATCGACACCGCGATCGTCGCACCGGCCTTCAACCCCTGGCAGATCCGCGTCCGCGCCCTGGCGGTCGTCCCCTCGCCCTCCGGCGCCGTCACCACGCTGAACGGCGCGGCGGTCCCGGCGATCAACAACCTCGGCATCTCCACCTCGGTGGTGCCGGAACTCGACATCACCTACTACTTCACCAAGAACATCGCGGTGGAGCTGATCCTCGGCGTCACGCCGCACAATGTGCGCCCGACCGGCGCGCTCTCGGCGGCGCTGGCCTCCACCGCCAATATCGGCAAGACCTGGCTGCTGCCGCCGACCCTGATGCTGCAGTACCACTTCACCGATTTCGGCGCCTTCAAGCCCTATGTCGGCGCCGGCGTGAACTACACAATGTTCTTCTCGCAGTCGGCCCAGGGCGCCATGGCGAACGGCGCGCCCTTCGCCTACAACCGCTTCTCCGTCGCGCCCGCCGCCGGCGTCGCCCTGCAGGTCGGTTTCGACTACATGATCGACCGCCACTGGGGCATCAATGTCGACGTGAAGAAGATCTTCCTGCGGTCCAACTTCAAGTACACCGACACGACCGGCGTGCTCGCCACCACCTCGGGCCGCGTGACCATCGACCCCTGGCTGATCTCCACCGGCGTCACCTACCGGTTCTGACCCCGCCTTCGTGGCCATGCGAAGGGCTCCCCGCCGGGAGCCCTTTTCGCATGCGCCGGGCATATTCCCTTTGGAAAAGCCGGCAGCGACGGATTTGCGGGGGCCCGCGCGGCGGCTAGTGTCGCCGGCCTGTCGATGCCCCTTTGGCTGGAGTGCCCCATGGCGACCCCGAACCCGGAAAAGGCCTTCCCCGTCTCCTGGGACCAGTTCCACCGCGACGCCCGGGCGCTGGCCTGGCGCATCAGCAGCGCCGGCCCGTTCCGCGCCATCGTCTGCATCACCCGCGGCGGCCTCGTGCCGGCGGCGATCGTCACCCGCGAGCTCGGCATCCGCATGATCGAGACGGTCTGCATCGCCAGCTACCACGACTACCAGAGCCAGGGTCAGCTCAAGGTCATCAAGGAGGTGGCGCCCCACCTCCTCACCGATGGCGGCGAGGGCATCCTCGTGGTCGATGACCTCGTCGACACCGGCAAGACCGCGAAGGTGGTGCGCGAAATGCTGCCCAAGGCGCATTTCGCCACCGTCTATGCCAAGCCCCAGGGGCGGCCCATGGTCGATACCTACGTCACCGAAGTGTCCCAGGACACCTGGATCTACTTCCCCTGGGACATGGGCTACACCTTCCAGCCGCCGATCCGCGACGCCGGCTAACGCCTCTCAGCGCTTGCCGAAGACGGCGATGCGGAAGTTGTCGGTGCCGAGGCTCTCGTCGATGAGCAGGCCGGCGCGACGGCCCTCCGGGCCGAGCAGGCCGAGCATCAGCGGCGGGTTCATCAGAACCAGCACGCAGGTGAAGAACAGCACGATCTTGGCAGGGGTCATTTGCACGGCCGGTCTCCCCGGGCTTGCCGTCCCCTCTCCGCTATCCCGCCGCGCAGGCTAGCCATCGTATCTCAACGCGGCGTTCACCGGACCGGTCGAAATGGTCAACGAACTGTTGCCCTGCCGTTAGGGCATCATTAACGGCCGGACCTGTCGTTACGGAACGGTCGAGACGGGCCGCGCGGTGGTGCCCCCTGCCGGACTCGAACCGGCACGCCCGAGGGCTCCGAATTTTAAGTTCGGTGCGGCTACCGATTTCGCCAAGGGGGCCCGCCGCCAAGCTCTAGCGGCTCGGCGGCGGATTTGGCAACCGGAGCGCGAGCGCGATCAGCGCCGGACCGGCTCCGCCGTGCGGATGGCAGCGGGCGAGGCCGGCATGGCGAGGGTGCCGATTTCCCTGAGCGCGCCATTCTCGAAGGCGAAGACCTGGATGTCGTCGCCCACCATGTTCTGCACCAGCAGGCGCCGGCTGTCGGCCGACCAGGCCGCCCCTTGCGACCACTGCCCGATTGGCGCCTCGGTGACCTTCACGAGGTCGGTGCCGCGCACCTCATAGATCGCCACCTTGCCGCGGGCCTGGAAGAAGGGCGAATTGCGCGCCTTGTTCGACCCGTCGATCACCACGACAGCGACATGCCGGCCGTCGGGCGCCATCTTGATGCCCTCCGGCGTCTGGCCGACGGAGACCGTGTTGACCACCCGCGGCGGCTGCGCCCGGACGTCGATGAGGCTGATCGTGTCGGCGTCGCCGCCGCCGATGCCGATGTTGGCCACCACCGCCATGTCGCCGCGCATCGAGACGTCGAGACCGTAGGGACGCAGGCCCGCATTCAGGTCGCGGCGCGTGTAGGTCACGGTCGTCCCCTCGATGGCCAGCACCGAGATCTTGTGGTCGTTGTCACGGGTGACCAGCGCCGTCCGGCCATCGGGCGTGAAGGCGACATGGCTCGGGCCGGAGGTCGGCTCGCCCAGCGCGATCTTCGGGCCGACCGTCACCGCTCGCCCGGCAATCGTCAGCACCGAGACCGTGCCCTCGGCGCGGTTGGCGACGATGGCAAGAGTGCCGGAGGGGTGGATGGAGAGGCCTGCCGCGCCCTGCCCCACCTCGAGCGTCGCGATCACCACCGGCGGCTCGGCCTTGAGGTCGATGACCGAGACGCGGTTGTCGGGGATGGTGCGGCGGGGATTGGCGGGGTCGAGCTTCATCGCCGAACTCACCAGCGCCAGGCTCTCGTCCGCCGTCACCGCAACGGACACGGGCGGTCCGACGACGCTGGCCGGCGCGGGGATCGTCGCCCGCACCCGCGGCGTGCCGGAGGCGAAATCGATGATCGAGACGGAATCCGGCCGCGGCTGCTCGACGACGGTGGCGACGCCGTCGACGAGGCGCATCTTGCCGTCATTGGCCGACACGGCGATCTGCGCCAGGGCTGATGGAGGGGCGCCGAGGACTCCCGCCGCGGATGCGACAAAGAGCCCGGCGGCAAGCGCCGGCCGGATGGAGGTGAGCCTCATGGTGTTTCTCCCTGGCCGTGTCGGCCTGTTCTGATGCGCAGCGAGCCTAGCAGCGGCGCGCCACCGCGCCATCCGCACGCGACCGGACCAGAGCCACAGGCGCGCGGCGCGTGATCGCCGCCGACCGTGGCCGATCCGTCACGCACGGCGCGGCGATTCCCGCCTATAGAGGACCATCATGCTGCTCCTCGCCGCTCCCCTGCGCCTTGCCGCCCTTGCCCTGCTCGCTGCGTCGCCGGCGGTCTCGCAGCCTGTGGAGCTGCCGCAACGGCGTCCCGGCTACTGGGAGATCCGCATGATGACCGGCGGCGGCCCCGGCGGGCAGGAATTCACCCTGCAGACCTGCACGGATGCGGCCACCGAGCGGCAGATGGTGGAATATGGCTTCGGCCAGATGGGGCGCACCTGCCAGCGCTTCGACATCCGCCGCGACGGCGAGGACTATGTCATCGAGACGGACTGCCTCATCGGCCAGACCCGCACCACCGCCCGTTCGGTCATCTCGGGCGACCTGCGCCAGGCCTATTCCCTGCGCGTCGAGGGCACGATCCAGACCATCGGCCAGTCGGAGTTCCAGCAGACCCTCACCACCCAGCAGGGCCGCTTCGTCTCGGCGCGCTGCGGTGGCGGCCTGCGTCCCGGCGACATCCTCCTGCCCGGCGGCCAGCGGCTCAACATCCGCGACCTCGCCGCCTCCAACGCCCCGGCCGAGGGTGCGCGCCGTCCCTGAGGCTCAGGGCCGCCAGCCGTAGATCCAGTCCTGCGAGGCGACGATCCCGCCGCCCATGACGCGGATCGCGAGGTCGCGCGCCAGCGCCGCAGGCCCTTTGAGGTGGTAGATGGCCCCGTTGCGCCGCGCCAGCGCCTGGATGCGGGAGACCCGGGCGAGACGGCGCGCGCCATAACGGCGGAAAGCCCCCGCGAGATTGTCCGGCGTCGCCCCCGCTTCCTCGGCCAGCACGGCCGCGTCCTCAATGGCCATGGCCCCGCCCTGAGCGACGAAGGGCAGCATGGGATGGGCGGCATCCCCCATCAGCGTCACCGGGTCGCGCTCAGGCCCGAACCAGGCCGGGCGATCGGCAAGCGACCAGCATTGCCAGCCATCCACCCGCGCCACGACCTCGCGCAGGGCGGCAGGCCAGCCGGCGAGCCGGCGCGCGAGGACAGCCGGATCGCCGGGCGCCCGCCAGCCCTCGACCGGGGCGTCGGCGGCAAGGATGACCACGATGTTGAACAACTCGCCCGAGCGCAGCGGATAGTGCACGCAATGGGCGTCGGCGCCGAGCCAGAGGCCGAGCCGTCCGCCGGCCAGCGCCTGCGGCACCGCCTCCATCGGCAGCGTGGCGCGCCAGGCGACACGGTGGCGGAAGTCGGGCGGTCCTCCGTCACCGAGCGCCGCCCGCACGGCGGAGCGCAGGCCGTCGGCGCCGATCACGGCCGGGGTGGTGAGATGGTCGGGCTCGCCGGCGCGCTCGAGGCCAAGCCGGACCGCGCCGTCCTCGAGGGCAAGGCCGGTGACCGTGACGCCGGTCTCGAGGCGGATGGCCCCCTCGGCCCGGCAGGCCTCGGCGAGGATGGCGAGAAGATCGGCGCGGTGGATCACCCACCAGGGCGCCCCGTACCGGCGCGCGACGGCCGCCCCGAGCTCGGCGGTCGCGAGGGTGCCGCCGGTCGCGGCGCTGCGCACCACCATCGCCTCCGGCACCACGGCGCGCGCGGCCAGCGCCTCGCCGAGCCCGAGGCCGATCACGATGCGGCTGGCATTCGGGGAGAGCTGGATGCCCGCCCCGACCTCGTCGAGGGCTGGCGCACGCTCCAGCACGGTAACGGACAGGCCGCGGCGCGCCAGCGCCAGGGCCGCGGTCAGGCCGCCGATCCCGGCGCCTGCAATGGTGACCGTGCCGGGCACGGCCGGATCAGGCCTCGGCGAGGGCCTTCACATAGGCGCCGGCCGGACGGGTCTCGTCGGCATGGAGCGACGGGTCGTGCTTGTAGAGGGTCGAGCAATAGGGGCAGACGATCTCGTGGTCGCTGCCCATGTCGAGGAAGACGTGCGGATGGTCATAGGGCGCCCGGGCGCCCATGCACTGGAACTCCTTCACGCCGATATGGATAACGGCAACGCCGTCGTCATTGGCGAAATGGGGCACGACGTGATCGGCCATGGCGGGACCTCGTGAATGATGGCGCGGACCATAATGCCCGCGCCGCGGCAAGGGAAGCAGGAAGGATGCGACGTCAGGCCGTGAGCCAGCCGAAGCTCACCAGCGCCGCGGCGACCAGCGCCGCCACGAGGGCGAGGACGAGCAGCGTCGCGACGATGCCGATGGCATGGCCGAGGGCGACCAGCAGGCCATCCTCCTCCAGCATGCCGATGGACAGCACCACCAGCGCCACGCCCGGCGGAAAATTGCCGATCCAGGACAGCGGCAGGGCGAGGATCGCGCCGAGCAGCACAAACATGGCGCCGAGGACCACATGCATCGGCCCGCGCGTCATGCCGGTCCAGCGCGGCTGGGCGACCCGCTCCAGCCGCTCGACCCAGGAGACGGTGCGATCCACCATGGCGGCAAGCTGCTCGCGCGGCATGGTCTTCTCGGCAACGAAACCCGGCATCCACGGCGCATGGCGGCCGATCATCATCTGCAGGCCGACCAGGGCGATGACCACGCCGGAGACGGTGGAGACGCCCGGGATCATCGGGATGATGTTGGGCAGGGCGAAGATCAGGACCAGCAGGCCGAAACCGCGATCGCCGAGCGAGGTCGTCAGTTCGCCGAGCGAGATGCGCTCGCCGCTGCCGATGGTCTTCAGCCCGCGGAACACCTCCGACGTGCGGAGCGACCGCTCATCCATGCTCTCCGTCAACGGCTGTCTCCTTGCGGGTCCTCGCCCTCAGTGCATCACGGCCAGAGCGCCAGCGAAGACCGTGTAGCCGATTCCCGCGCCCACGGCGGTGGCCACTGCCGCCAGGACGAAGCCGGCCGTGACCAGCACGCCGTCACGCTCGGTGAGGCCGAGGCCGAGGACACAGAGCGCCAGGCCCTGCGGCATGGAGCCGATCCATGGGATCGGCAGGATGATGAGCAGCACCGCCAGGACGAGCACCGTGAGGCCGACGACGCGGCGGGCGGTCGGCCCGGCGGCCAGGGCGAAGCGCGGCTTCGTCACCCGCTCGATCCAGCGCAGCAGTGGCAGGGTGCGGGCCATGACCTGATTGAGCCGCTCGCGCGGCAGGGTCGCGCCGGCGATGCGCGCCGGCAGCCAGGGCACGTCGCGGCCGAGGACGATCTGGACGGCGAGCAGCGCCAGGATGATGCCAGTGAGGATCGGCAGGCCGGGAATGGGCAGCAGGTTCGGCAGGCCGAACAGGATCAGCGACAGGCCGAAGGCGCGCGTGCGCAGCGACGCCATCAGATCCCCGACGGTCAGGTTGCCGATCACCTCCGCATGGCTGGATGTCTGGGCCGACATCAGCGAGGCGATGATCTGCGAGGTCTTTTCAGGGGTCTGCACGCGGGCACCCGGACGAGGATGGGAGGGCGAACATAGTCTGCCGGGCGTCTCGCCGCCACTCTCATCGTCACAACATGATACGCGAACCGGTGCGGGGGCCTCAGTGCAGCCGGCCAATCTCGCTCGCCGCCCGCACCTCGCAGGGGCCGATGAGGCGCGAGGAGGCGATCCGGACCGTATGGAGACGCCCGTCGAGACTGCGCTCCCAGAAGTCGAGAAACCGCCGCAGGACCGGGAAATAGGGCGCCTGGTCGTAGTCCTGCCAGAGATAGACCTGCAGGAAGAGCGGATGGTCGGGCATCCGGTAGAGGATCTCGGCGGTGGTCAGGCTGTAGCCCTCGATTTGCCGGAGGAAATCGGCGTCGACGGCATGGCGCGGCGGTGCGGCCAGCGCGGGTGTGCACGGCAAGGGCATGGCGGCCTCCAGAAGGATGGGCGATGCACTGCCGGGGGCCGGGACGCGACGACGGCACCCGTTCCACCATTTCGCGCCCCTGATGGTTAGCAAAGGGTGAACGGCCCGGCCGGTTTCCGGACTTCGCCGGACTGGTTGCAGATCATCGCTAATGCAACCTTTTGCCATGCGCGTTCTCGCTGGCCTCGCCTTGCTGATCGGCTCGTCGCTGGCCGGCCATGCCGCCGAGCCGCCCCCCGGCACCGTGCGCTATGCCAGCTTCGAGGCCGCTTTCGACGGCTTCCACCTCGCCTCCGGCATGGATGTGCCGATCGGGGAGAAGGGCTTCATTTTCCGCTTCAGCGCGGGCAGCGGCCTCTCCCGCTTCCGCATGGACCCCGCACTCCCGATTCATCTCACCGAGATCGCCGGCACCACGCGGCTGATGGGGGGCTGGCGGTTCAAGAGCGACTGGGGCGTCGTCACCGCCTATGCCGGCCTCGCCGTGGAGACGCGGCGGATCGCCCCTGCCCTCCCCGACCCGCAGACCGGCACGCGGCTCGGTCCGGCCATCGCCGTGGATGCCTGGCTGACCCCTGCAGACCGGATGTCCGTCCAGCTCTTCGCCGCCTATGCGACGCCCTTCAGGGCAGCCACGCTGCGGATCGCGCCGGGATACGAGATGGCCAAGGGCGTCCATGTCGGGCCGGAAATGACGCTGAGCGCCCATCACGGCACGCTGCGCACCCGCCTTGGCGGCCATGTCACCGGCCTCACCTTCGGCCCCCTCGGCCTGCGCATCACCGGCGGCTTCGCCATGGATCGCGGCGGCCGCTCCGGCGCCTATGGCGGCATCGCGCTGTGGCGATCCTATTGAGCGAGATCGGGAAGTCCGGCCGCGACGGGATCGCGGGCGAGGAACAGATGCAAGCTGTCGACCGTCGCCGCCAAGCCATAGCGCTCGCGCCAGCGCCGCTCGACGACACCCGCCGGCGTGACGGATCCGTAGAGGCGCTTCAGCCGCTGCTCGACCTCGGCGACGCGGCGGCTCTCCACCGCCACCAGGACGGGCCGCCCGGCAAGGACAGCCGGGTCGAAGGCGGGCTCCATGACGTAGCGCGCGCGCTCGCCGAACTGCACCACCGGCGGCCGTCCCGAGCCGTAGAAGCGCAGATGCGCCGTGGTCGTGTAGCTCGCCGTGCCGATGACCGCGGCGCCGGCCGTGTTGGCCGCCGCCTGGACCTCGCGCGCCGCCTCCGGCCAGCCATGGAGCTGGCCGGTGGGATCGACGGCGAGAGGCGCGATGCGGAAGGCGGCGTGGAGCAGCAGCAGCAGGCCAAGCACGACGCCGGTCACCACCGACCAGCGCAGGGAGGCCCGCAGCACCGCCGCCAGCGGACCGGCTGCCGGCAGGGCCCGCGCCCCCATCACCGCAGCCGCAATGGAAGCGGGAAGCAGGCAGGCCGTCCAGTTGCCCTGGACGCGATCGAAGAGGCCGTACCAGACGAGATAGGCGACCAGCGGCAGCACGGAGACGGTGATCAGCGTCTCGCCGGGGCTGCGATCGCGGATCGTGCGGCGCAGTGCCACCCACAGGCCCCAGACGACGAGGAGACCGATCAGCGGCGTCAGCAGCGCCGCCTGCCCCGCGATGAATTCCGGCACGAAACGCGGGTCGAAGGCCTTCGGAACCGCCCGGCCGAACTGCTTGGTGAGCGAGGCGCCGCCCTGGGCGAGGTTCCAGGCGATGACGGGCGCCATCACGGCAAGACAGAGCACGCCGCCCGCATAGGGCCAGGGCGATCGGAACCAGCGGCGCAGCTCCGGCACCAGGGCGAGCCAGAGCAGGATGGCAGGGCCGAGAAAGACGGCGGTGTATTTCGACACGAAGGCGAGGCCGACGCAGAGGCCGACCGCCAGCCACCAGACGCCCCGGCCCGTGCGCCAGAGCTCAGCGAGGGCGAGCAGCGCCAGGGTCCAGAACAGGACGAGCGGCGTATCGGGCGTCACCAGAAGCGCGCCTGCGCCCAAGAACAGCGTCGCCTGGACAAGGCCGGCCGCCCAGACCGCGGCGATCCGGTCATCGGTCAGGCGCCAGACCAGCCGCCAGGCGCCGAGGCTCGCCGCGGCGCCAAGCAGCACGGAGAGCCAGCGGATGCCGAAGGGGCTGTCGCCGAAAACCGCCGTGGAGGCGCGCACCAGCACCGCCACCATCGGCGGGTGGTCGAAATAGCCAAAGGCGAGGTTCTTGGACCAGATCCAGTAATAGGCCTCGTCGGCAGCAAGGCCGAGATGGCCGGCCGCGACCAGCCGGATCGCCGTCAGGACGGCGACGAGGAGGATGACGGCGCGCGCGCTGCCGGCCCAGACGGGCGGCGGCGGCTCAGCGGCGCCAGACGACGGCGGAGGAAGCGGCATAATTGAACACCGCGCCCATGATGGCGCCCGCAAGACCCGATAGCCACCATTCCACGTCGCCGGCATAGAGCCAGCTCGCAACGCCGACATTGCCGAAGGCGCCGATGCTGCAGACGACGTAGAACAGCAGCAGGCCGGTGAAGAAGCGCCCGCCCTTCAGCCGCGCGTCGCGATAGGTGAACTCGTTGTTGATGATGAAGTTCGAGGTCATGGCGACGACGGTGGCCGCCGTCTGCGCCCATTCGAAGCGCAGCCCCAGCGACAGGCCCGCATAGAGCGCGGCGAGGTGGACGACGAGGCCGCTGGCACCGACGAGGGCGAAGAAGATGAAGCGCAGCGGGATGAGCCCGCCGGACAGCTTGTTGAGGACGAAGCCGATATAGTCGAGCGCCACCTTCGCATCGAGCTTGCTCTCGCCGTGGATGCGCTCGCGGAAGACGAAGGGCACCTCCGCCACTGTCGGCACGCGCTGCACCGAGGCGGCGATGTCGGCGAGGATCTTGAAGCCGGTGGTGGCGAGGCGCGGCGCCACCTCCTCGACGATCTCGCGGCGGATCATGAAGAAGCCGGACATCGGATCGCTCAGAGGCGCCCGCAGCACCATGTCGGAGAGGCGCCGGCCGAGGTCGGAGATCGCCTGACGGATCGGCGAGAGGCCTTCGGTCTTCGAGCCGCCGTCGATGTTGCGGCTGGCGACCACCAGTTCGGCCCCGCCGCGGATCTTCTCCAGCATGGCCGGCAGGATGGTCTCGTCATGCTGGAGATCGGCATCCATCACCGCCACGACGGGCGCGGAGGAGGCCAGCATCCCCTCGATGCAGGCGCCGGCCAGGCCACGCCGGCCGACGCGCCGGATGCAGCGGATGCGCGGATCGCTGCGCGACAGGTCCTTGACGAGGGCGGAGGTTCCATCCGGGCTGTCGTCATCGACGACGATCATCTCCCAGGCGACGCCGGCCAGCACCTCGCCGAGCCGGCGCGCCAGTTCCGGCACGTTCTCGCGCTCATTGTAGCTGGGCACGACCACCGTCAGTTCGGGGGCGCCGGTGGTGGGGCTGTCGCTGGTCATCTGGGCGCGGGTCATAGACCCCGCCGCGCGAGGCGGTCAAGCGAGGCTAGGGACGCGACGCAACGGCATGGAGGGCGTAGCCGCGATAGGGCCGCTCCAGCCGCCAGGCGGTGCCGCCATGGGCGACGACCTCGCCAAAGACGGCGGCGAAATCATCGCGCGGGGTCACGTGGAAGAGGGCAAGCCAGGCACGCAGGGCCGACTTGAATGCAGCCGGCAGATGCTCCTGCCCGCCGAAATCCACCACATGCAGCGAGCCGCCCGGCGCCACCGCCGCCATGGCGCGGGCCAGCGCCTCCCGCCACGGCGGGATCATCGAGAGGGTGTAGGAGCAGAAGACGCGGTCGAAGCCGTCGCGGGCGAAGGTCGTCAGCGGATCAAAGGTGGCCGCATCGGCCTTGGCGAGGCGGATGCGGTCGGCAAGGCCCGCGCGATCCACGGCCTTGCGCGCCTCGGCCAGCATGACCGGGCTGACGTCGAAGCCATAGAGCCGCGCCTCGGGGTGCATGCGCGCCGCAACGATGAGGTTGCGCCCGGTGCCGCAGCCGACCTCGAGGATCGTCCCGCCCGGGGGCGGAGCCAGTCCGGCGATCAGCGGGTCCCGTCCCAGCAGGTAGAACTTGCGCGTGGCGTCATAGATGCCCGCCTGCCAGCGGTAGATGGCATCCATCTTCTCGCCCGCCGGCAGCGCCTCGGTCGGCATGGTCATGGCGCGCCGAGGGTGTAGAGGTGGAAGCCGCCATAGATCGACGAACGGTCGCGCGCCGTCCAGGCGCGGCAGCGCTCGGCATCATAGCGCCAGCGGTCGAGGACTTCGGGGACCACGCGGCCGGGTAGCAGGCTCTCCTCGGCGGCGGTGCGGAAGATCACGCGGGCGCCGGGGCGCGCCGTGCGAGTGATCTCGGCCCACAGGCGGTTGAGCATCTCGTCGGTCATCCAGTCCTGCGCGTCGAGCAGCACATAGACGTCGCGCGAGGCCTCGGGCAGGCCGGCGAGGTGGTCGATGAAGTTCTCGTGGCGCACCTCGACCCTCTCGGCGCGCTCGCGCACGGCCGGGAAGTTCTCGGCCGCCAGATAGGGCGGCACGGCCCCTTCCCCGCCGGGCTGGTAGCGCCGGCCGAAGGCCTGCCAGGCGAAGTAGTTGCGCTCCAGCGGGAAGTCGCAGGCGAGGCGCTCCAGGCGGGCCACCAGCACCGCCTCCATGCCGCTGCCCTCGGGGGCGGCGGAGAGCAGCGCCCGGTACTGCGCCGGCGGAATGCCGAGGCCGTAGAGCGAGGCCGGGTTCTTCACCAGCCAGCGCACAAGGCCGGAGGAGAAGAGCGGCCGCAGTTCCTTTTCGAAGATGGCGCGCTGCTCGGCAAGGCTGGTTGCCGCCAGCATCTTGCGGGGATCGCGGCCATGGAGGCGCGCCACCGCGTGGCCGGTGCCGATCATCCAGCCGAGCAGGCCCTTGCGGTAGAGGTTGTCGGCGAAGTCCTCGATGCGGCGGCGGCCGGTGAGGCTGCGCTTCTCCCAATAGGCGCGGGTGACCGGATCGAGACGCTCGGCGAGATGGGCGTCAAAGGCCGCGACATTGTCGCGGCTGTCGGCCTCGCCGAAGAAGCGGAAGAAGCTGTGATGGTCGGGCAGGAAGCGCGCGGCGGCGATCTTCAGCCGGTTCAGCGCGATGTGGTTCTCGTTGAGGTCGAGCGCGGTGACACGGGCCGGGCCGGCGACGAGATAGCTCAGCACGTTGCAGCCGCCCGAGGCGATGGCGACGACATGGTCGTCAGCCCCGAGCGCCATGGCCTCCATGTCGATCTCCGGATCCTCCCAGATCTGCGGATAGACGAGGCCGGAGAACATCAGCGTGAAGAGACGTTCCTGCAGGCCGGCGCGGGAGAGCGGGCGATGGCGCGTCACGGCGCGCTTCAGGTTGTGATGGGTCGCCTTGCGAGTCTCGCCTGCCACCAGGGCCATGCCGCTTCATCCCGATTCGAGGGCCGATCCCGAGCGAGGTATGATCGCGGGGTGACGGCCCGACGAAGGTGAGATGACCTATCGGTGACGGCCTGCGGGGAAGGATCGTTTCCGGTGTGGCGCCGACAGAGACAATTTGAGCCTTTTCTCGACCAAGCCGGTAAGGTCAACCGGTAGGGTAAAGACACGGGTTTCGTTGTGTTTCGGTCAGGCGGCGCGCATAGACGGATCCAACAACTCCGCGTCCACGGAGATGACAATTCAGCCCCGGGTCCCAACGACCCGGGGATTTTTTTTATTCGCCCCAGCAACCAAGACAGGCCGGTGGTTAAGGGGCGATCCGTCCGCCCGCGGCGGCGAGCGCCTCGGGCGTGTCGAGGTCGAGATGGACGTCATCGGCCTCCGCCGCGACCTCGGCCACGGCCTCCGGCGCGCCGGCGAGCACGGCCCGCCCGCCCTGGTCGCCCGTGACCTTCATCAGCTCGCCGAAATAGCGCCGCCCCCACAGCACCGGATTGCCGCGCCGGCCATCCAGCACCGGCACGACGATGTGGCGCCCGGCGCCGGGCCCATAGGCGGCGGCGAGCCGCGCGACGAGCGCCGAGGAGACCCGCGGCATGTCGCCGAGCAGCACGACGACGGCGTCGATGTCGTCCGGCAGGGCCGACAGGCCAGCCTTCAGCGAGGTGGACAGGCCGTCCGCATAGTCGGGATTGGCGACGAAGCGGCAGCCGAGCCCGTCGAGGGCGCCCCTCACCGCCTCGCCCTGGTGGCCGGTCACGACCACGACCTCGGCCAGTCCCGCCCCCAGCGCCGCCTCGGCGGCATGGCGCACCAGCGGCACGCCGTCGATGGTAGCGAGCAGCTTGTTCGGCCCGCCCATGCGGGTCGAGCGGCCGGCGGCGAGGACGAGCGCGGCGATGCGCGGCGTGGCCGCCACCGGCACCACATCCTCGCGCGGCTGCGGCCGCGACACGATTTCCATGAGAAGCCCTCCGACGCCCATCCCGGTAATGTCGGCCCGCGTCACCGGCAGCCCGGCGAGCAGCCGCATCAGCACCCAGTCGAAGCCGTTCTCCTTCGGCGAGCGGGCACAGCCCGGCGCTCCCAGCACCGGCACATCCCCCAGCGCGCCGACCATCAGCAGATTGCCGGGATCGACGGGCATGCCGAGATGCTCGACCGCGCCGCCCGCCGCCTCCAACGCCGCGGGAATGACGTCGCGCCGGTCGGCAATGGCCGAGGCGCCGAAGACGAGGACGAGATCGGCCTCAGGCGTGACCGCGGCGAGCGCCTGCGCCAGCGCATCCGCCGCGTGGGGCACGCGCAGCTCCCGGACGATGCTGGCGCCGGCCGGGTCCAGCCGGTCGGCCGTCACCCGCAGGGTCTTCTCCACCACCTTGTCGGCAAGCCCCGGCAGCAGCGTCGAGATCACCGCCACGCGCCGCCGCACGAAGGGCGCGACCCGCACCAGCGGCCCTGCCGCAGCCGCCTCGACCCGGTCGGCGGCGACCGCATAGGGGATGATCTTGACGGTCGCGACCATCTCGCCGGCCTCGACCGCGGCGAAGGCCGGCAGGGTTGCGAGCGTGATCGCCTCGTCGATGCGGTTCAGCCGGTCGATGCCGTCGCGGTCGACGACGAGGACGCCGGCCTCGGCGGCGAAGAGATTGGCGCGGCCGGTGAAGGCGGGATCGACCCGAAGCCCCTCCCCCGCCACGGCCGCGGCGATGACGGCCGCCGCCGCGTCCTCGCCCATGTCGCCGGGCTCCGCCATGGCGACCACGACGGTCTCGATGCCCGCCGCCGCAAGGGCGGTCATCTCGGCCTCGCCGATGCGGGCGCCCTTCTTCAGCACCAGGCCTTCGGCTCGCACTGCATGGGCGACAATGCCGCCGCGAGCCTCGCCGAGGGGAACGGGACCGAAGCGCATGACCCCTCCTCGGCCCTCAGGCGATGCCCTGCCGCCAGGCCTGCGTCACCTCGGCGAGGATGGAGACGGCGATCTCGGCCGGCGAGATCGCGCCGATGGCAAGGCCGATGGGCGCCTTGATGCGGGCGACGGCCTCGGGGCTCGCGCCCTTGCCCGTCAGGCGCTCGACGCGCTTGGCGTGGGTTTTCCGCGAGCCGAGGGCGCCGATATAGAAGCAGCCGCGCTCGAAGGCGTGGAGCAGCGCCGGATCGTCGATCTTCGGATCGTGGGTGAGCGCGATGAAGGCGGTAAAGCGGTCGACCTTGAGCTTCGGCAGGGCCTCGTCCGGCCATTCCGCCAGGAGCGTCACGTCCGGAAAGCGCTCAGGGGTCGCGAAGGCCGTGCGCGGATCGACGATGACCGGGTCATAGCCGAGCATCTTCGCCATGGGCACCAGCGCCTGGCTGATATGGACGGCGCCGACGATGACCATCTTGGCCGGCGGCACCTGCACGGTGAGGAAGGCGCGCGTGCCCTCGACCACGCCGCTCCGCCCCGTTCGCAGCGCGGCGCGGATCGGCTCCTCGAGCGGATCGCCGGCCAGCGTCGCCTCGGTGACGAGACGGGCCTCGCCCCCGTCGAGATCGGTGACGAGCACCGCCGCGTGGCGATCGGCGCGGGCCCGGTTGAGGGCCTGAAGCAGGTCGAGGCGCATCAGCCGACCTTCTCGACATAGACGGCGATCCGGCCGCCACAGGAGAGGCCCGCCCGCCAGGCGGTCTCGTCGGCGACGCCGAATTCGAGCAGCTTGGCCTTGCCAGAGCCGATCACGTCCAGCGCCTCGGTGACGACCTCGCCCTCGACGCAGCCGCCGGAGACCGAGCCGAGGAACGTGCCCTCCTCATCGATGACGAGGTGCGAGCCGATGGGACGCGGCGCGGAGCCCCAGGTCTCTACGACGGTGGCAATCGCGACGCCCTTGCCGGACTTCGCCCAGGCCTCGGCGGTGGTGAGGATGTCGTCATCGGTCGAGAGCATGTCGTCCTCCACGGTCTCGCACAGAGATCGGATGATCGGGGCCGCGAGGCAAGGGGCGGGATGGCAGAGGCGGGGTGCAGGACATCTTTCGCTCATGCTTTCGCCAGAGCCCCTCACCCTTCCCTCTCCCCGCAGGCGGGGAGAGGGGGACTTCGGCGTCGCGCGGTTTCCCCAGAGGAGGCGCCAAGCGGAGGCGGTGCCAAAGACGACGGAACGCTGTTGCCCCCTCTCCCCGCCTGCGGGGAGAGGGAAGGGTGAGGGGCTTGAACTGTCGAACGGGTCGAGCGAAGGACCGCCCCTCCCCTCTAGGCCACCTTCAACCACAGGCGCGGGTCATGGCTGCGGTCGGACCGCCGCGCATCGAGCGCCGCGACCAGTTCCGCCACCGCCGCCACGTTGTGGATGGTGCGGAACTCGTCGACATGGGGCAGCAGCGCCCGGATGCCCTGGGCCCGCGCCTCGAAACCATCGAAGCGCAGCAGCGGATTGAGCCAGACCAGCCGCCGGCAGGAGCGGTGCAGCCGGTCGGCCTCGCGGGCGAGATCCGCCGTGCCGTCGCGCTCGAGGCCGTCGGTGACGAGCAGCACCACCGCACCGCCCGCCAGGACACGGCGCGACCACAGCCGGTTGAAGGCGTGGATGGAGGGCGCAATGCGCGTGCCGCCCGACCAGTCGTCCACCGCCGCGGTGCAGGCGGCGAGCGCCTCGTCGGGGTCCTTCGCCCTGAGCATGCGCGTGACGTTGGTCAGCCGCGTGCCGAAGGTGAAGACATGGACGTGGCGGCGATGCTCCATCAGCGCATGGGCGAAGTGAAGGATCACCCGGCTGTACTGGCTCATCGAGCCGGAAATGTCGCAGAGGATGACGAGCGGCGGGTGTTTGCTCTTCGGTCCGCGCCGCGCGAGGTCGATGATCGCCCCGCCCTCGGCGATGGAGCGGCGCAGCGTGCGCCTGAGATCGATCCGCCGCCCGCGCGGATCGGGCGCGAGGCGGCGCGTCGGGACGGCATCGTCGGGCAGGATCAGCGCGGCGACCCTGCGGTTCGCCTCGGCGATCTCCGCCGCCGTCATCTGCGCGAAGTCCTTCTTCTGCAGCACCTCGATGTCGGAGACGGTGAGGCTCGCATCCACCTCGATCTCCGGCTTCTCCACCGGCACGCTCTCGGCCTGCTTGAAGAAGGCCTCCTGCAGGCGCAGCGAGACCGGATCGGGCTTGCCCGGCGCGGCGGGCGCGACCGGCATGAGGATGGAGAGCAGCTTCTCCATCAGGTGCCGGCGCTTCCAGAAGATCTCGAAGGCGGTGCGGAAGGTGACGGATTGCTCGTGCTTGCGCACGAAGACGGCGTGGAGCGTCCAGTAGAAATCGTCGCGCGAACCGATGCCCGCCGCCTCCACCGCCGCGATGGCGTCGAGCACGGTTCCCGGCCCGACCGGCAGGCCGGCAACCCGCAGCGCCCGGGCGAAATGGGCGATGTTCTCGGCCAGCGCCTCAGCCATCAGGCGGGCCTCAGGAGCCAGGCGAAGACCGGCGAGAGGGCGAGCGAGCCGGCATTGTAGGTGGCATGGGCGAGCGCCGCGCCGAGGAAGGCCCAGCGCCAGCCGCGCGAGGCGAACCACCCGGCATAGACCAGGGCGAAGACCACGAAGATCGCCGCAGTGACCGGCGTCCTGACCAGCGTCAGCGGCAGATGGGCGACGACGGCGGTGGCGACCGCCGCGAGCACGAAGGTCGATCGGTCGGCGCCAAAGCGCACCACCATCAGCCAATGGAGGACGAGGAGGATCGCCGTCTCCAGCAATGGCGCCACCACCAGCGCGGCGACGACGATGAGGGTCATGGACAGGCCCGACGGCGCGGGCGCCGGCACGCTGGTTCCGGCGAGCCGCAGGATCGTCCACCAGGCCAGCGGCACGGCGAGCAGCAGCACGCCGATGACCACCGCCTTCAGCGGCGGGATGCGGCCGGGATCCGTGAGCGGCGCGAGGAGCGAGCCCACCTCAGCGACCCGCCTTCACCGCATCGAGGATGGCCTTGGCCTCCCCGCCCTGCATCTTCTGGATGTCGTCCTGGTACTTCAGCAGCACGCCGAGCGTGTCGGTGACCCCCTGCGGGTCGAGGCCGACGGCATCGAGTTCGGTCAGCGCCGTCGCCCAGTCGATGGTCTCGGCGACGCCCGGCACCTTGAACAGCTCGGTCTTGCGTAGCTTCTGGACGAAGGCGACGATCTCCTTCGAAAGCCGCTCCGCCGCACCGGGCGCTTTGGCCTTGAGGATGGCGAGCTCACGCGCCGCATCGGGATAGTCGACCCAGTGGTAGAGGCAGCGCCGCTTCAGCGCGTCATGGATCTCGCGCGTCCGGTTCGACGTGACGATAACGATGGGCGGCGCCGGCGCCTTGATCGTGCCGAGTTCGGGCACGGTCACCTGGAAGTCGGACAGCACCTCGAGCAGATAGGCCTCGAAGGCCTCGTCGGTGCGGTCGAGCTCGTCGATGAGGAGCACCGGCGGGCCGCGCAGGTCCGGCTCCAGCGCCTGCAGGAGCGGCCGCTTGACCAGATAGCGCTCGGAAAAGATGCCGGAGGACAGCTGCTCCCGGTCGACCGAGCCTTCCGCCTCGGCGAGGCGGATGGCGATCATCTGGCCGGCATAGTTCCACTCATAGACGGCCGCGGCGACATCGAGGCCCTCATAGCATTGCAGGCGGATGAGGTTCCGCCCCAGCGCCTTGGCGAGGACCTTGGCGATTTCGGTTTTGCCGACACCGGCCTCGCCTTCCAGCAGGACCGGGCGGCCCATCTTGAGGGCGAGGAACAGGACGGTGGCGAGCGCGCGGTCGGCGACATAGTCGCCAGATTTGAGCAGCGCGAGCGTCGCGTCGATGGAGGTGGGAAGCGGAACGGGCGAGGTCGACGTCACGAAGGCACTCCGGCTGGGCGCTCACCATAGCCCAGCCGCGGCGCGGTGGAGAACATCAATCGGCGGAGGCCCGCCGTGCCTGCGGCGCGCCGTCGAGGGCAAGGCGCGTCGCCTCGGCGACGCCGGTGCCATAGCCTGTGGAGAGCGAGATACGCGCCGGGACGAGGTGGCGCGTGCCCCGCACCGGCACCAGGATCACCTCGGCCGAGCGGCGGCGGGCGTTCTGGATGTCGTTGCGGTCTGGCCGGTAGCCAGCGATCGGCTCGAAGCGAACACGGCAGACCGCCGCCTCGCCCTTGTAGCCGCCGATATCCACCTGCCGGGTCTCGACGAAGGAGAAGATGAGGTCGAAGCGCTCGCGCCCGCCGAAGATGCGGGCGCGCCGCTCGCAGGCCGCAGCCCCCGTCACCGGGCCGGAGCCACCGGCAACGAAGATGCCCGCCGAGAGCGGGTCGAGCACGCCCTGCAGGTGCTCGGGCAGGACCGGCGTCGCCCGCGGATGGGGCGGCTTGTCGGGATTGCGCTCGACGGCCGTGACATTGCCGCCGTTCATGGCGATGCGTGTCGTCTCGACCTTGCCGCCGGAGCGGATCTCGATGTCGAAGGAGGAGGGCACGGCGGCATTCGGCGTCAGCCGTCCGGTGGCGGTCGCCGTGCCGCTGCCGCCGGCGAAGACCGCCGCGACGCCGGTAACGCGGGCGTCGAGGGTGGTGCGATAGGTCCGGCCGTCACTGATCGAGACCATCGTGCCGCGGCCGATGGAAAGGCCGAGGAAGCTCACCGCATAGTCCGCCGAGACCTGGCCCGCGGTCTGGGCGCGGGCGGGATTGGCGCCCGCGCCGAGCCCGGTGAGGGCTGCGAGCGTGGCGGCGGCGATGGCGGGGTAGAACCGGACCGTCATGGAAGCCTCGGCGTTCGGTCGTGTTGCATCAGAGATCGACTGCCTGTCTGGCGAATTTGCGGCGACGCTGCGGAAAGCTCGGAGCGGCATGCTGAACCTGCGACAACCGCAGCCGTTCCAACGGCGCACTTTTCGCCGATGCAACGGGTTTCCATGCAATCGATTCGAATTTTCATTAATCCCCGTCGTGCTATCGCTGGGTCACCCCGCCGTATCGGAGCACCGACGATGCGCAACAACACCTTCCTGATTACCGCCGGCATCGTGCTGGTCCTGGGCTTCGGCTCGCTCTTCCTGTTCTTCCCCCGCGAGGCCGCGATGGTCACCGGCAGCATCCGCCGCGTCATCGACCCCAAGCACGCGGACATGGTGCGCCTCGAATACGTGACCGTGAACCCCGAGATCTCCCGCGGCTGGCGCACGCTGCGCATGCTGAACAAGCCCGAGGAGTGCCGCTCCCTGCTCTCCCGCAGCTTCGCCAACGACCCCTCGGTCACCGGGCCCATCGGCGCCCTGCGCTGCGTGGCCCTGCGCTCCAATGGCGAGGTCATCGAGGTGATCGAGACCCGCCGCCTGGCCGAGGGCCAGGGCTGAGCCCCTCGCCTCCCCTGTTCAGAAACGACGAAGGCCGGGGCGAACCCCGGCCTTTTTTCATGTCCGCAGGGCCGCAAGGTCAGGCGGTGGCGGCCGCAACCGCCCGCTTGGCGATGACGCCGACGAGATGGGCGCGATAGTCCGCCGAGGCATGGATGTCGCCGTTCAAGTCGGCGGCCGGCGTCGCAACGCCCTCCAACGACTTGGGGTTGAAGCGCTTGGCGAGCGCCTGCTCCATGGCCTCGTGGCGGAAGACGCCGTTCGAGCCGGCCCCGGTCACCGCGACGCGGACGTTGCTCCCCTTCTTGGCCACGAAAACGCCGACGATGGCGTAGCGCGAGGCCGGGTTGGGGAACTTCACGTAAGCCGCCTTCGACGGGATCGGGAAGGCCACCTTGGTGATGATCTCGTCCTCGTCGAGGGCGGTGGAGAACATGCCGGCGAAGAACTCGTCGGCCGGGATCTTCCGCTTGGAGGTGTGGACCACCGCGCCGAGCGCCATGAGCGCCGCCGGATAGTCCGCCGCCGGGTCGTTGTTGGCCACCGAGCCGCCGATCGTGCCGCGATGGCGGACCTGCGGATCACCGATATGACCGGCAAGCTTGGCGAGCGCGGGGATCGCCTGCTGGACGAGCGGCGAATTCGCCACCTCCGCATGGGTGGTCATGGCGCCGATGACGATGGACCGGCCCTTCTGCTCGATGCCGGAGAGCCCGGCACCGGAGAGGTCGATCAGCGTCTTCGGGCTGGCCAGCCGCTGCTTCATAGTCGGCAGCAGCGTGTGCCCCCCCGCCAGCAGCTTGGGATCCTCCGCCTTCTTGAGGAGGGAGACAGCGCCGCGGACGGTGGCGGCCTTCTGGTACTTGAAAGGATACATGGGACCTCTCCGGAACCTTACTCGGCCGCGATCGCGGCTTTGGATTGCTTGGCGATGACCGACCACAGGGCCTGGGGCGTGGCCGGCATCGGCACGTCCTCGGTTCCCAGCGCATCGGTCAGCGCGTTGATGACGGCGGCCGGAGCGGCGATGGCGCCGGCCTCGCCGCAGCCCTTGATGCCCAGCGGGTTGGAGGGGCACGGCGTCACGGTCATGCCGACCTCGAAGGACGGCAGGTCATGGGCCCGCGGCATGGCATAGTCCATGTAGGAGGCCGTCACCAGCTGGCCGTCGGCGGTGTAGACGGTGCCTTCCAGCAGCGCCTGGCCGACACCCTGGGCGATGCCGCCATGGACCTGGCCCTCGACGATCATCGGGTTGATGACGTTGCCGAAATCGTCCACGGCCGTCCATTTGACGATGCGGGCGACGCCGGTCTCCTGGTCCACCTCGATCTCGCAGATGTGGCAGCCCGCCGGGAAGGTGAAGTTGGTGGGGTCGTAGAACGATCCCTCCTTCAGGCCGGGCTCCAGCTCCTGCGGATTGAACTTGTGGGCGATGTAGGCGTTGAGCGCCACCGTGCCGAAATCCACCGACTTGTCGGTGCCCTTCACGGTGAACTTGCCGTCCTTGAAGTCGATGTCGGCCTCGGCCGCCTCGAGCACATGGGCGGCGACCTTCTTCGCCTTGGCCTCGATCTTGTCGAGCGCCTTGGAGATGGCCGACATGCCGACCGCACCCGAGCGCGAGCCGTAGGTGCCCATGCCGAACTGTACCTTGTCGGTGTCGCCATGGACGATGGAGACATTGTCGATGGAGATGCCGAGGCGCGAGGAGACGAGCTGGGCGAAGGTCGTCTCGTGACCCTGGCCGTGGCTGTGCGAGCCGGTGAGGATCTCGACGGTGCCGACCGGGTTCACCCGGACCTCCGCCGATTCCCACAGGCCGACGCCGGCGCCGAGCGAGCCGACCGCCTGTGACGGGGCGATTCCGCAGGCCTCGATATAGGTCGAGTAGCCAAGGCCCCGCAGCTTGCCACGGCGGGCCGCCTCGCGGCGGCGCTTGCCGAAGCCCTTCACGTCGGCCATCTCCATGGCCTTGGCGAGCGAGGCTTTGTAGTCGCCGCAGTCGTAGGTCATGATGACCGGCGTCTGGTGCGGGAACTTGGTGATGAAGTTCCGCCGCCGGAAGGCCGCCGGATCCATGCCGATCTCGCGCGCCGCCGCCTCGACCAGGCGCTCGACCACGAAGGTCGCCTCGGGCCGCCCGGCGCCGCGATAGGCGTCGACCGGCGCGGTGTTGGTGTAGACCGCATCCACCTCGGCATAGATGTTCGGGATGGCGTACTGGCCCGACAGCAGCGTCGCGTAGAGATAGGTCGGCACCGACGAGGCGAAGGTCGAAAGATACGCGCCCATATTGGCGATGGTCTTGGCGCGCAGGCCGGTGATCTTGCCGTCGGCGTCGATGGCAAGCTCGGCCCGCGTGACGTGGTCGCGGCCATGGGCGACGCAGAGGAACTCCTCGGTGCGGTCGGCCGTCCACTTCACCGGGCGTCCGCATTTGCGGGCCGCCCAGACGCAGACCGTCTCCTCGGCATAGATGAAGATCTTCGAGCCGAAGCCGCCGCCGACATCGGGGGCGATGACACGCAGCTTGTGCTCCGGTGCGATGCCGATGAAGGCGGAGAGCACGAGGCGGGCGACGTGCGGGTTCTGGCTCGTCGTGTAGAGCGTCAGCGCGTCGTTGCCGGCGTCATATTCGCCGATGGCCGCGCGCGGCTCCATGGCGTTCGGCACCAGGCGGTTGTTGACGATGTCGAGCTTGGTGACGTGCTTGGCCGCCTTGAAGGCCGCCTCCGTCGCCGCCTTGTCGCCGATATGCCAGTCATAGACCGTGTTGGCGGGGGCCTCGGTATGGACCTGCGGCGCGCCCTTGGCCTGGGCCTTGCCGGCCTCGACCACGGCGGGCAGGACCTCGTAGTCCACCACGATGGCCTCGGCGGCGTCCTTCGCTTGGCTCAGCGTCTCGGCGATCACCACCGCGACATGGTCGCCGACATAGCGGACCTTGCCCTGGGCGAGGATCGGGTGCGGGCCGGCGCGCATCGGCGTGCCGTCCTTGGAATGGATCATCCAGCCGCAGATGAGCCCGCCGATCTTGTCGGCGGCGACATCGTCGCCGGTGTAGATCGCGACCACGCCCGGCATGTGCTTCGCCTTGGACAGGTCGATCTTCTTCAGGTTGGCGTGGGCATGCGGCGAGCGCAGGAAATAGGCATGTGTCTGGCCGGGACGGTTGATGTCGTCCGTGTACTGGCCCTTGCCGGTGATGAAGCGGTGATCTTCCTTGCGGCGTACGGCGGCACCGATCGCGGTGACTGTCATAGTGTCCTCCCTAAAGGACCCATTGTTGGGATTGAGGCGTGGCGGGACGGCTTGTGGCGCCGCTTACTCCGCTGCCTGACGAACCGGGGTGCCGGAAACCATGGCCTTGGCTCCCGCTTCCACCGCGCGCACGATGTTGTGATAGCCGGTGCAGCGGCAGATATTGCCTTCGAGCTCTTCGCGGATGGTCGCCTCGTCGACGATCCCCTTGCGGTTCACGATATCGACGGCGGACATGATCATGCCGGGCGTGCAGAAGCCGCACTGCAGGCCATGATGCTCGCGGAAGGCCTCCTGCATCGGATGCAGCTTGCCGTCCTGGGCGAGGCCCTCGATGGTGACGACAGTGGCGCCCTCGCACTGCACGGCGAGCGTGGTGCAGGACTTCACCGCCTTGCCGTCGACATGGACGACGCAGGCGCCGCACTGCGAGGTGTCGCAGCCGACATGGGTGCCGGTGAGATGCAGGGTCTCGCGCAGCATCTGCACGAGAAGGGTGCGGGAATCGACATCGGCCGTCACCGATCGACCGTTGACCGTCAGGGTCACCGTCGGCATGGGCGTTCCTCCTCAAAATGGGACCAAACCGGGCGCCATCGGCATTGTTTTTGTATCGGCCGCCGGCTCCCACCACGAAAACAAGCCGTTATCGTCGGGATTTGCAGTTTGGACCCGTTCTGAAAGAGGCGTCAAGCTGGAACCTTTCCGAGCCTTCGCCATGCGCCTCCGCCGTTCCGGGCTCTTGCATGGGCCCGCCGCTCCCCTAGTCTCCCCTGCCGCCCGGCGCACGACCGACGCCTGAGAGAGACGACCATGCCCCGCTTCACCACCTCGGACGGATTGTCCCTGCGCTACGAGGACACCGGCGGGACCAAACCCGTCCTCCTGCTCTCCAACTCGCTCGGCACGCGGCTGGAGATGTGGCAGCCGCAGATGACCGCCTTCACCGATGCCTTCCGGGTCGTGCGCTATGACAAGCGCGGCCATGGCGAGAGCGAATTGCGCGTCGGACCCACCAGCTTTGCCCGGCTCACCCGCGACGCGGTGGAACTGCTCGACCACTTGAACATCGCCAAGGCCGACTGGTGCGGCCTCTCCATGGGCGGCATGAGCGGCATGTGGGCCGGCGTCCACCATGCCGACCGCTTCACCCGCCTCGTTCTCTGCAACACGGCGGCGGGCATGCCGACCGCCGACATGTGGAACCAGCGCATCGCCACGGTGAAGCGCGACGGCCTGAAGCCGCTGATCCCCTCCATCGTCGACCGCTGGTTCACCAAGCGCTTTCAAGAAGCCGCCCCGAAGGCCGTGGCGCGCGTGGTCGAGATGCTGGAAACGACCCCGCCCGAGGGCTATGCCGCCTGCTCCGCCGCCATCCGCGACATGGACCAGCGCGAGGCGATCCGCTCCATCCGCCTGCCGACGCTCGTCATCTCCGGCACCCATGACGGCTCGACCCCGGCCGCCCGCGGCCGCGAGATGGCGGAAGCCATTCCCGGCGCGCGCTATGTCGAGCTCGACGCCGCGCACCTCTCCAATATCGAGCAGGAGCTGGCTTTCACCGACACGGTGCTGGGCTTCCTGAAGCACTAAGGCCCTGCATCGCTCAAGTGCGTCCTTCGAGGCTCGCTCGCTTCGCTCACTCGCACCTCAGGATGAGGACTTCGGTGTCCTGCATGGCGGGACCTGCTCGGCCAGCGTGCCAGTCTCGACCTTCCTCATCCTGAGGTGCGAGCGAGCGAAGCGAGCGAGCCTCGAAGGACGCACTTCCTGTCTGCCACGCGGCCATACCCCTGAAAGGACCATCGCCATGGATGAAAAAGACCGCTTCGACAAAGGCCTCGCCGTGCGCCGCGCCGTCCTCGGCGATGCCCATGTCGACCGCTCGCTGGCCGGCCGCGACGGCTTCTCCGGCGAGTTCCAGGACTTCATCACCCGCTATGCCTGGGGCGAGATCTGGACCCGGCCGGGCCTGGAGCGGAAGACGCGGAGCTTCCTCGTCCTTGCCATCACCGCCTCGCTGGGGCGCTGGGAGGAATTCCGCCTCCACTGCCGCGCCTCCTTCTCGAACGGCGTCACCACCGACGACATCAAGGAGGTGATCCTTCAGATCGCCGTCTATGCCGGCGTCCCCGCCGCCAACACGGCGATGAAGGAGGCGAAGGAGGTCTTCGCCGAGCTTGGGATCAAGACCTGATCGAACACCGCCAGAACCGGATCAATCCCTGCCCTTTCCGCGTCATGCCCGGCCTTGTGCCGGGCATCCACGACTATCGTGGAGGGCGGTGGTCAAGACGTGGATGCCCGGGACGAGCCCGGGCATGACGGACCGAGGGAACGGACCGCACGGTGTTCAGATGACAGCGGCGGCCACGGCCGCCTGCCCGCTCAGCGCGGGATCGGCCGATAGGCCCGGTCGAAATAGGCGAGCGCCGCCCCGGCCGGGCCGATGCGCACGGCCTCGACGCGGCCGATGAGGATGTGGTGCGTCGCCATGGGCCGCATCTCCTCGACCCGGCAGTCGAAGCTGACGAGCGCCGTGTCCAGCGTCGGCGAGCCGGTGACAAGTGGCGTCCACGAGCCCTCGCGGAATCGCTCGGCGCCGGCAAGGCCGCGCCGTCCCGCGAAGGTCTCGGCCAGGTCCTCGGCTCCCGAAGGCAGGGCGTTGACGGAGAAGACGCCGTTGCGGCCGATCAGGTCGCCATTGGCGGATTTGCGGTTGAGGCAGACGAGCAGCATGGGCGGATCGTCGGAAACGGACGCCACGGCGATGGCCGTGAAGCCGCTGGTGCCGGCGGCGCCTGCCGTCGTCACGACATGGACGTGGCCGGCCACATGGGCCATCCCGTCGCGATAGGCCTGTGAAGTGGCCGCGAGAACGCCGGGGATCATCGAGCGAACGGTTCCGCCATCCATGGCAAAATCCTTTGTCAGGCGAACCATATAGGACCGTCGGACCGCCGCGGCCAATGGCGCTGGCTGAACTCTCGGTGATTAAGGTTGAGATCTGGCCCCCGGATACCCGGAGCGCACCGTGTGAATAATGGGCACCGCACCATTGTGACTTATCGACGCGCTTGCTACCGATAGGTCGTCGACGGATCGGACGAGACCGCCCAATAACGCGGCAGCCCGCCCCCCGATCGGCACGGCGCGTTCCCGCGCGCCGGAGGGGATAGTTGGGAAGGTGGCGGCATGGAAGTCTTCTTCCAGCAGCTGATCAATGGCGTGACCCTGGGATCGATCTACGGTCTCATCGCCATCGGCTACACGATGGTCTTCGGCATCATCGGCATGGTGAACTTCTCCCATGGCGATGTCTTCATGGTCTCCACCTTCATCGCGCTGATCGCGCTGATGGTGCTCACCACCTGGCTCGGCGTCAGCTCCATCCTCCTCGCGCTGCTGATCGTGCTGATCATCGCCATGGTCTTCACCTCGCTGATCAGCTGGACCATCGAGCGCGTCGCCTACCGGCCCCTGCGCGGCTCCTTCCGCCTCGCCCCGCTGATCTCGGCCATCGGCATGTCGATCGTGCTGTCGAACTTCGTGCAGGTGGCCCAGGGCCCCCGCAACAAGGCCATCGACCCGATCCTCAACAACGTCTTCGTCCTCTCCGCCGCCGGCGGCTACCAGGTGACGCTGTCCTACAAGCAGATCCTCATCATGGTGGTGACCGCGGGGCTGCTCGCCATCTTCTGGTGGGTCGTCACCAAGACGCCGCTCGGCCGCGCCCAGCGCGCCTGCGAGCAGGACCGCAAGATGGCGGCCCTCCTCGGCGTCGATGTCGACCGCACCATCTCCATCACCTTCGTCATGGGCGCGGCGCTCGCCGCCGTCGCTGGCACGCTCTACCTCGTCTATTACGGCGTGGTGAACTTCTCCGACGGCTTCACGCCGGGCGTGAAGGCCTTCACCGCGGCGGTGCTCGGCGGCATCGGATCGCTGCCCGGCGCGGTGCTCGGCGGCCTGCTCATCGGCCTCATCGAGACCTTCTGGTCGGCCTATTTCTCGGTCGAGTACAAGGACGTCGCCGCCTTCTCCATCCTCGCGATCGTGCTGATCTTCATGCCCCAGGGCATTCTCGGCCGGCCCGACGTCGAGAAGGTCTGACGCCGTGACCAGCGTGACGGACACCGCCCCCGCCGCCCCTTCGGCCGTGGCGCGCGCCATGAAGGACGCGCTCTTCGCCGCCCTCGTCGCCGCCGGCGTCTTCGGCCCCCTGCTCGCCTTCAAGACGACGCAGGACATGCAGAACCGGCTGATCGTCGAGCCGCGCTGGGACCTGCTCGCCATCGTCGTGCTGATCGTCTGGGCGGGCCGCTTCCTCCTGTCCTTTTGGAGCTACACCCGGTCCAGCGAGCCCAGGCCCGCCCGCGTGGCCATCACGCTGCCGGCGGTGGTGAGCCGTGGCCTGCCGCCCGCCGCCCTCGTCGCCCTCTTCGTCTATCCGATGATGATCCTGTCGCTCACCGGCGGCGGCGGCGCGCTGAAATGGATCGACAATTTCGGCATCCAGATCCTCATCTACGTGATGCTGGCCTGGGGCCTGAACATCGTCGTCGGCCTCGCCGGCCTCCTCGACCTCGGCTACGTCGCCTTCTATGCCGTCGGCGCCTATGCCTATGCGCTGATCGCCACCAAGGTGATCCCGGCCACCTTCCCCGGCCTCGGCGTCTGGGCCTTCTGGATCTGCCTGCCCATCGCCGGCATCCTCGCGGCCTTCTGGGGCGTGCTGCTGGGCTTTCCGGTCTTGCGATTGCGCGGCGACTATCTCGCCATCGTGACCCTGGCCTTCGGCGAGATCATCCGCCTCGTCCTCATCAACTGGACCGATTTCTCCAACGGCTACGAGGGCATCTCGACGATCCCGCGGCCCACCTTCTTCGGCGTGCCCTTCAACGCCTCGGATTCAGGCTTCGCCGCGCGGTTCGGCTTCGAATTCTCGCCGGTCCACCGCACGATCTTCCTCTACTACGTGATCGTCTGCCTCGCCCTTCTCACCGCCTGGGTGTCGAACCGCCTGCGCCGCCTGCCCGTCGGGCGCGCCTGGGAGGCGCTGCGCGAGGACGAGATCGCCTGTCGCTCGCTCGGCATCAACACGGTCAACACCAAGCTCACCGCCTTCGCCATCGGCGCCATGTTCGGCGGCTTCGCCGGGTCCTTCTTCGCCGCGCGCCAGGGCTTCATCTCGCCCGAGAGCTTCACCTTCATGGAATCGGCGGTGATCCTCGCCATCGTCGTGCTTGGCGGCATGGGCTCGCTGATCGGCACCGCCATCGCCGCCGTGGCCATGATTGGCGGAACCGAGCTGCTGCGCGAACTCGAATGGACGAAGGCGATCTTCGGTCCGCAATTCGATCCCGCCCAGTACCGCATGCTCATCTTCGGCTTCGCCATGGTGGTCATCATGGTCTGGAAGCCGCGCGGCTTCGTCTCGACCCGCATGCCCACCGCCTTCCTCAAGCGGCGCCAGGCGGTGTCCGGCTCCCTCGTGAAGGAGGGCCACGGATGAGCGACGCCATCCTCTCGGTCGAGCACCTGACGATGCGCTTCGGCGGCCTCGTCGCCGTCAACGACCTGTCCTTCGAGGCCCGCCGCGGCGACATCACCGCCGTCATCGGCCCCAACGGCGCCGGCAAGACCACGGTGTTCAACTGCATCACCGGCTTCTACAAGCCGACGCAGGGCCGCATCGTCATGCGCCAGAAGGCCGGCGACGAGTTCTTCCTCGAGCGCCTGCCGGATTTCCGCATCGCCCGCACGGCGAAGGTCGCCCGCACCTTCCAGAACATCCGCCTGTTCTCCGGCATGACCGTGCTGGAGAACCTGCTCGTCGCCCAGCACAACCCGCTCATGGCGGCCTCCGGCTGGTCCATCAGCGGCATTCTGGGCCTGCCCTCCTACTGGCGGGCGGAGAAACAGGCGATCCAGAAGGCCGCCTACTGGCTGGACAAGTGCGGCCTCATCGACCGCGCCGACGATCCGGCCGGCGACCTCGCCTATGGGCCGCAGCGGGCGCTGGAAATCGCCCGCGCCATGTGCACCGAGCCCGAGCTCCTCTGCCTCGACGAGCCGGCCGCCGGCCTCAATCCGCGCGAGAGCCTCGTCCTCAACGAACTCCTGCGCTTCATCCGCCGCGAGCACGGCACCTCGCTGCTCCTCATCGAGCATGACATGAGCGTGGTCATGGAGATTTCCGACCACGTGGTCGTGCTCGACTACGGCACCAAGATCTCCGACGGCACGCCCGGCCAGGTCCGCGAGGACCCCAAGGTCATCGCCGCTTATCTCGGTGTCGACGACAGCGAGGTCGAGAAGGTGGAAGCGGAGGTGGGCCTGTGACCGCGCTCCTCACCGCCCGCGGCGTCGAGACCTTCTACGGCTCGATCCAGGCCCTGAAAGGCATCGACATCGATGTCGCGCAGGGCGAGATCGTCACGCTGATCGGCGCCAACGGCGCGGGCAAGTCGACGCTGATGATGACCATCTGCGGCAGCCCGCAGGCCCGCCGCGGCCAGATCGTCTATGACGGCCGCGACATCACCCGGCTCGAGACGCACCAGATCATGCGGATGGGCATCGCCCAGTCGCCCGAGGGCCGCCGCATCTTCCCGCGCATGTCGGTCTACGAGAACCTCCAGATGGGGGCCTCCCTCACCGATCCGGCCTTCTTCGCCGACGACCTCGACAAGGTCTTCACCCTCTTTCCCCGGCTGAAGGAGCGGCGCGACCAGCGCGGCGGCACGCTGTCGGGCGGCGAGCAGCAGATGCTGGCCATCGCCCGCGCCCTGATGAGCCGTCCGAAGCTGCTGCTCCTCGACGAGCCCTCGCTCGGCCTCGCCCCGCTCATCGTTGCCGGCATCTTCAACGCCATCCGCGAGCTCAACCGCCAGGAGGGCCTCACCGTCTTCCTCGTCGAGCAGAACGCATATCACGCGCTGAAACTCGCCCATCGCGGCTATGTGCTGGTCAACGGCAGCGTCACCATGTCCGGCACCGGCCAGGAGCTCCTTGCCCGCGAGGAAGTCCGCGCCGCCTATCTCGAGGGAGGGCGGCACTGATGCAGGGCATCCTCTACGAGGAACCGTCCATCTGGCTGTTCGCGCTGGTGACGCTGATCCTCGGCGGCTGGCTCGCCATCATGACCGGCCGCGCCTGCGCCCAGACCTGGCGCGGCATCCCCGAGACGGTCGCCTATCTCCTGATCCTCGGCCTCGGCGTGCGCTTCGCCCATTTCGCCCTGTTCGAGGGCACGCTGCTGTCGCTGCGCTACTACCTCGTCGACACGACGATCGTCATGGCGATCGGCCTGCTCTCCTTCCGCGCCACCCGCGCCGCCCAGATGGCGCACCAGTACTGGTGGCTCTACGAACGCACCGGCCCGCTCACCTGGGCAGAACGGCCGGTCCCGCTGTCCTCCCCTCCGGACAAAACCTGATGTCGCATCAGGAGCCTTCGGATGGGCTGACAAGTCGCACGAAAGGGTGTTCGATCCCTTCCAAGGGCGGCTTCGCCGTCCTCCGCGAAGGTTCGTGCCCCTCGTGACCCCTCAAGGGAAGGATGAGACATGAAGACCAAACTCCTCGCCGGGCTGACGCTCGGCCTCGGTCTCGCGCTGGCGGTTCCCGCCCATGCGCAGATCCGCCTCGGTGTCGCCGGCCCGATCACCGGTCCGAACGCCTCGTTCGGTGCCCAGCTGCGTAACGGCGTCGAGCAGGCGGTGGAAGACATCAACGCCGCCGGCGGCATCCTCGGCCAGCGCATCACGCTGTCCATCGGTGACGACGTCTCCGACCCCCGCCAGGGCGTCAGCGTCGCCAACAAGTTCATCGGCGACGGCGTGCGCTTCATCGTCGGTCACTTCAACTCCGGCGTGACCATGCCCGCCTCCGAGGTCTACGCCGAGAACGGCGCGGTCTTCATCACCCCCTCGGCCACCAACCCGCGCATCACCGAGCGCGGCCTGTGGAACGCCTTCCGCACCTGCGGCCGTGACGACCAGCAGGGCGCCGTCGCCGCCGCCTATCTCGTCCGCAACTATGCGGGCAAGCGCGTCGCCATCGTCCATGACAAGACCACCTACGGGAAGGGTCTCGCTGACGAGACGCAGAAGGCGATGAACGCCGCCGGCCTCAAGGAGGTCATCTACGAAGGCGTCAACACCGGCGAGAAGGACTTCTCGGCCCTCATCTCCAAGCTGAAGGCCGCCAATGTCGACATCGTCTACTGGGGTGGCCTGCACACCGAGGGCGGCCTCATCGTCCGCCAGATGCGCGACCAGGGCGTCACCGCGCCGATGATGTCGGGCGACGGTATCGCCGACAACGAGTTCGCCTCCATCGCCGGCCCCGGCGCCGTGGGCACGCTCATGACCTTCCCGCCGGACCCGCGCAACCGTCCGGAGGCGCGCGCCATCGTCGAGAAGTTCCGCACCGCCCGTCGCTTCGAGCCGCAGGCCTACACGCTCTACAGCTACGCCGCCGTGCAGATCTTCCAGCAGGCGGCGGTCGCCACCAATTCGCTCGACCCCAAGAAGATCGCCGAGTTCATGCGCACCGGCCACGTCTTCAAGACGGTCATCGGCGACATCTCCTATGACAAGAAGGGCGACATCACCCGTGCCGACTACGTGACCTACACCTGGCGCGCCGGTCCGGACGGGAAGATCTCCTACTTCGAGAACACCACCACGAACTGAGGCCGGCTCATCGCCCGCCCCATCGAAACCCGCCCGGGTCACCGGGCGGGTTTTTGCTTCACGGATGCTCCCATGCCGCGCTTCACGCCGATTGCCGCCCTCCTCGCCCTGACGCTCGCGGCAGCCCTGCCCGCCCGCGCCGAGGAGGCCTATCCCGCCCGCCCCATCACCATGATCGTGCCCTTCGCCGCCGGCGGCACCTCGGACGTCATCGCCCGCATCGTCGCCGAGGCCATGGCGCGTTCGCTCGGCCAGCGCATCATCCACGAGAATGTCGGCGGGGCCGGCGGCACCGTGGCGCTCGCCCGCGCAGCCCGCGCAGCGCCCGACGGCTACACCATCTTCATCGGCAATTCCGGCACCAATGCCGCGGCCTATGCGATCTATCCCGACATCCGCTACACGCCGGAGAGCTTCGCCCCCATCGGGCTCATCGCCAAGACCAACTCGATGATCGCGCTGCGCGCCGACCATCCCGCGACGACCCTTGCCGCCCTCGTCGCCGAGGCCAAGGCGAAGCCCGGGACGATCAGGCTCGGCCATGCCGGCGTCGGTTCGCAGAACTACCTGATCTGCCGCGCCTTCATGGAAGCGGCGGGCGTCGACGTGACGCTGGTGAGCTATCGCGGCGCCGGCCCCGCCCTCAACGACCTCATGGGCGGCCATGTCGACGGCGTCTGCGATGCGGCCACCTCGGTCGGGCAGGCGATCAATGCCGGCCGCATCCGCGGCCTCGCGGTCGCCTCGCCGTCGCGGGTACCGGGTCTCGAGGGGGTACCGACCGCCGCCGAGGCCGGGCTCCCCGCCTTCCAGATGCAGAACTGGAACGCCCTCTTCGCGCCTGCCGGCACGCCGCCGGCAGTGATCGGCCGGCTCAACCGCGCCATTGCCGAGGCGCTGGAGAGCCCTGAATTGAAGGCGCGCTATGCCGAACTCATGGCCTCGGCGCCCGGCATGGACGAGCGCGCGCCGGAGGCGGTCACGCCGCTGGTGGCGAACGACATCGTCCGCTTCCGCCGCCTCATGGGGCCGCGCCCCTGAGGGCGGTCAGCCGAAGCTGGAGAGAACGGGGAAGGTCTCGAGCAGCCAGAAGGCGACGCTGGTCATCTTGCCCGTGAGGAAGGCGAGGCCGGTCAGCACCAGCAGGCCGCCCATCACCATCTCCACCGCCCTGAGGCGCCCGCGCATGGCGGCGGCGAAGCGCAGGAAAGGCTTGATGGCGAAGGCCGCGAGCACGAAGGGAATGCCGAGGCCCATCGAATAGACGGCGAGCAGCCCCGCGCCCTTGTGCACCGTCATCTCCGAGGCCGCGACCGCGAGGATCGCCGCCAGCACCGGGCCGATGCAGGGCGTCCAGCCGAAGGCGAAGGCGAGGCCCATCACATAGGCGCCCGCAGGGCCAGCCTTGGGCGGGGCCATGTCGATCTTGGCCTGCCGGTAGAGCAGCGGGATGCGAAACAGCCCGAGGAAATGCAGGCCCATGACGATGATCGCGACACCCGCCACCATCGACAGGGTCACCGAATACATCCGGATATAGGCGCCGATGAGCGAGGCCGAGGCGCCCATCATCACGAAGACGGTCGAGAAGCCCGCGACGAAGACCAGCGCCAGCAGCACCGAGCGGCGCACGAGGGACGGATCCGCCTCGCTGTCCGACAAGTCGTCGAGCGTCGCGCCCGTCAGATAGACGAGATAGGGCGGCACCAGCGGCAGCACGCAGGGTGACAGGAAACTCACCAGCCCCGCCAGGAGGGCTGCCGTGAGGGTGACGTCAGGCATTCCGGTTTCCGCCCCGCTTGCGGCCCGTGCCGCATGACCTGTGGCCGCGACCTGTACATAGGTGGGGCGCGGGACGGAAGCGTTGACTTCGCCCAATCGCAGAGGCGTGATGCCGCGTGATGAGCATGGCATCCAACACGATCACCGACATTCCCGGCCTGAAGGTCGGCCACGCCACCGATCTCGCCCGCGCCACAGGCACCACCGCGATCATCTTCGACGAGCCGGCCGTCTGCGCCGTGGACGTGCGCGGCGGCGCGCCGGGCAGCCGCGACACCGAGCTCCTGCGCCCCGACAAGACCGTGCAGACGGTGGATGCGGTGGTGCTGTCCGGCGGCTCGGCCTTCGGCCTCGATGCGCCCGGCGGGGTGAGCGCCTGGCTCGCCGAAAACGGCCGCGGCTTCGCCATCGGCCCGATGCGCGTGCCCATCGTGCCCGGCGCCATCGTCTTCGACCTGCTCTCTGGCGGGGACAAGGCCTGGGGCCGCTTCTCGCCCTATCGCGACCTCGGCTATGCGGCGGCGGCCGCCGCCACCGCCGATCCCGTGGCGCTCGGCACCATCGGCGCCGGCACCGGCGCCACCACCGCCGACCTCAAGGGCGGCATCGGCTCTGCCTCGGCCATCTCACCCTCCGGCCACCGGGTCGGCGCCATCGTCGTGGTGAATGCCGTGGGCAGCGCCACCATCGGCTCCTCCGGCCATTTCTGGGCGGCGACCGACGAGGTCGGCGACGAGTTCGGCGGCGGCGGCCTGCCCCATCCCTTCCCCGCCGATGCCCATGCCCTGAAGCTGAAGGGCGCCCGTCCCGAGAACACCACCATCGCCCTCGTCGTCACCGATGCCGTGCTCGACAAGGGCCAGGCGACCCATCTCGCGGTCATGGCGCAGGACGGGCTCGGCCGCGCCATCCGCCCGATCCACACCCCGCTCGACGGGGACACGGTCTTTGCCGCCGCCACCGGCGCGGTGCCCGTCGCCGACTATGCCCGCGACATGGCGGCCATCGGCTTCACCGCCGCTTCCGTGCTGGCGCGGGCCTGCGCCCGCGGCGTCCATGCGGCGACCGCCCTGCCCTTCCCCGGCGCCCTGCCCGCCTGGAAGGACCGCTTCGGCTGAGGCGGCCTTTACCCGCGCTTCACCACCCCTTCAGCGAAGGCTCGCGCCTGCCGCCGGCTTGTGATGTTCTGGCCGATGGACGGGGGGCTCCCAGGAAGGGTGTCACCCATGGTGAGCACGACCGGCGCGACCGCAGGCGCCAATACCGCAGGGATCGATGCGTCCCGGCGTGCGGACGAGGCTGCCCAGCGCAACAACCGCAACGCTGCCGAGGCGGGCTCCTCCGCGCCCGAAGCGCGGGAGGCCGAGACGCCCGCCGTGGTCTATGACGGCAAGATCGCCGAGCTGCGCCGCGCCGAGGAGGCTGCCGCCGTGCAGGCCACGCGCTCACCCAATGCCAGCGCAGTGATGCCCTCCGCGCGGCTCTTCGACATCACCGTCTGAGCCGCGCCGGCCTTAACGCGGCGTTGACCATAAGCGGCGCCGCCGCGTAACGGGCGCCGCTCCGGCCGCGAACCGTCGGGAGGACAGGTCTCCCGCCGGATCGCGCCATGACCCAGATCGTCAACGGCTATCGCTGCGAAAACTGCACGGACGTCAGCAACGCCAAGCGAGGGCTCGACCCCGAGAACCCGACCCACGATCCGCTGAAGCAGGAAAAACTCGACCGCGAGCGCGGCCGCGTGCCGGAGCCTGCCGTGACCTTCACGGGACGCCTAGCAGGCCTCGTGCGCGACGAGGCTCCCGCCGGGCCGGTCGCCCGGCTCCTCGACATCAGCGCCTGAGGGCCGCGGCGGCGCGTTCAGTGACCGCGAGCCTCTCCGCAAGGAAGGGCTTCAGCCGCTCGCGCGCCTCCGCCACCATGTCCGGTGGAGCCGAGGCCGGGCTGCCGCCCGTGAAAGGCGGTTCCGGATCGTACTCCATGAAGAGTTGCGCATGGCGGGCGCGCTCCTCGCCGAAAATGATCGACGCGAGTGTCAGGCCGAAGTCGATCCCCGAGGTCACGCCAGCGCCACTGACCCTGTTGCCATCCATCACGACACGCCTGGCGACCGGCTCGACACCGAACAGCGCCAACTGGTCGATGGAGGACCAGTGGCAGGTCGCCTTGTGTCCCGTCAGCAACCCGGCGGCGGCCAGCACCAGCGACCCTGTGCAGACCGAGGTGATCCACCGGGCTCCAACGGCCTGACGCCGCAGGAAGTCCAGCGTCTCGTCATCTTCCATGAGCGCGATCTGACCCGGACCGCCCGGAACGAAGAGGATGTCGGCCTGGGGACAGTCCGCAAAAGTCGCCGTGGGCAGGATCCTGAGGCCCGATGCGTCGGTCACCGGGTCGCGGCTCTTCCAGACGAGGTGGACCTGCAGTTCCTTGAACCGCGTGAAGACCTCGAAGGGACCGGTCAGGTCCAGCTGGGTCAGGCGCGGGAACAGCAGCATCACCACGTTCATGGGCGTCACCACCGGTCGATGCGATAGGGCGAGAGGTCCAGCGGCTGCGGCTCGCCCTGCATGGCGCTGGCGAGCGCCTTGCCGGTGGCGGGCCCCAGCGTGAAGCCCCAGTGGCCGTGGCCGAAGGCGAACCACAGGCCCTCGTGGCGCGGCGCCGCGCCGATCACGGGCCGCGAATCCGGCGTTGCCGGGCGGCGGCCCATCCAGGGCTCGGCCTCGACCGGCTCGCCGAGGTCGAACAGGTCCTTGGCGTGCGCAAAGGCGCGCTCGACCTGGACCGGGGTTGCCGGCGCGTCGGGCAACGCGATCTCGACGCCGGTGGTGAGGCGGATGCCCTGCTCCATCGGGCAGAGCACATAGCCGACATCCTCGTCGCAGACCTGGCGGTTGAGGAAGGCATTGCCGGCGGCCTTGTAGTGGCGGTGATAGCCGCGCTTCGCCGAGAGCGGCACGGAATAGCCGAACTTCGCCACCAGCGCCTTGGACCAGATGCCGAGCGCGACGACGACCTGCCGCGCCATGATCGGCCCCTCGGCCGTCTGCACCTGGTAGCCGCCCTCGACCTTCTCCACGGTCATGGCATCGCCGATGACGAAGCGCCCGCCGGCGCGCGAGAAGGCCTCGGCATAGGCCTTGGTGACGCCGCCGGGGTTGGACACCGTGTCGGCGCCCTTGCACCAGATCGTGCCGGCGAAATCGCCCTTCAGGTGCGGCTCAAGCTCCAGCGTCTCGGCCTTGGTCAGCTTGACGTTGTCGAGGCCGTAGTCCCGCGACAGGGCGAGCCGGCGATCCTGCGCTGCCAGGCTCTCCGGGCGGCGATAGAGTTCCAGCCAGCCGGTCTGGCGGAAGTAGCGCTCGGCGCCCGCGACCGCCATCAGCTCGCGATGGCACGCCACGGCCTGCGCGAAGAAGGGCCGCATGACGCGCGCCGTGTCCTCCAGCTTGTCGGGGGCCGACCAGCGCCAGTAGTCGAACATCCAGCGTCCGACCTGCGGCAGCGCCGACAGGTGGTAGTGCGAGGCGGTCTGCCGGTTGAGTGCGTGCTTGAACAGCGTCGGCAGGTCGCGCGGCATGGCGACGGGGAAGAGGTTGCCGCCATCGATGACACCGGAATTGCCGTAGCTCGTCTCCTCGCCGGGCTGGCGGCGGTCCACCAGGACCACATGCAACCCGCGCATCCGCGCATGCAGCGCCGTCGAGACGCCGACCATGCCGGCGCCGAGAACGAGAACGTCGTGAAGAGCAGTCATGGAACGGGCCGGGGCCTTGCAAGGTCGGTCGGGGAAAGCGGCGACAGATTGCAGGCAGGCTTGCTGCACCGCAAGCGATGGCTGCTCCTCATTGCCCGCGCACCTTGCGCCATGCTACCCGCCGCCCCATCCCGTTACGCCCGGAGCCGGCCATGGCCAACCCGATCCTCATCGCCCCGTCGATTCTCGCCGCCGATTTCGCCCGGCTGGGCGACGAGGTCCGCGCCGCCGATGCAGCCGGCGCCGACTGGATCCATCTCGACGTGATGGACGGCCATTTCGTCCCCAACATCACCTTCGGGCCCGACGTGGTGAAGGCGCTCAGGCCCCATTCCGCCAAGGTCTTCGACGTCCACCTGATGATCACCCCGGCCGATCCCTATCTGGAGGCCTTCGCCAAGGCCGGCGCCGACGTCATCTCGGTCCATGCCGAGGCCGGCCCGCATCTCCACCGCTCGCTCCAGGCGATCCGGGGCCTTGGCAAGAAGGCGGGCGTCGCGCTGAACCCGGCGACCCCCGCTTCCGCCATCGCCCATGTGCTCGACCTTGTCGATCTCGTGGTGGTGATGACGGTCAATCCCGGCTTCGGTGGCCAGGCGTTCATCGGCAGCCAGGTCGAGAAGATCGCCGAGATCCGCCAGATGATCGCCGGCCGCGACATCCTCATCGAGGTGGATGGCGGCGTGACGCCGGCCACCGCCCCGCAGGTCGCAGCCGCCGGCGCGACCGTGCTGGTCGCCGGCTCGGCCGTGTTCAAGGGCGGCACCGCGGCCTATGCGCCGAACATCACCGCCATCCGCCAGGCTGCCGAGACCGCCCGCGGCACGATGGTGTAAGGGAATGATCGGCCGCTCCGCGGGCCGATTGACCACAGAGCTCTCCGCCGTCATGGCCGGGCTTGTCCCGGCCATCCACGACTTGACCACGCCCTGACCAGACATTCGTGGATGCCCGGGACAAGCCCGGGCATGACGAGTTGGAAGCGTCGCATTGGTCTTTGACGCCCGTTTCAGAACATCCACGACCCTCACCCCTCCCCCATGATCCGGGCCGCCACCTCCTTGAGCGGAAACGCCGGGCCAGGATCGACCTTGCGGCGCGGGGCGATGTCCTCGTGCCCCACCACCCCCTTGAACCGATAGGCCGCCTGCAGCGCCGCGCCGATGGCGGTGACGGTCGCCACCTGCGCCTCGCTGTAGCGGTGCCAGGCCGCGTCCGCCGGCTCGTTGCGGTGGCGGGCGATCAGCACGTCGGCCTCGGGAACCGGCTCGCCGGTCCAGGTCCGCCAACCGCCGGCGGGCCCGCGCACCAGCTTGCCGGCATTGACCATCTCGATGCCGATGGAATGGCTGTTGAGGCCGGTGAGCCCGGCCCAGGCGCTCACCCCCGCATGCCAGGCGCTGCGGTCGAAGGCCATCATCTGCGTCACCGCCCCATCGCGGCCGATGACGAGATGGGCCGAGGCCTTGGCCTTCGGGTCGAGGAACCAGCCGATGGCGGACGCCGCGGTGAGGCCCGCCGTGTAGTGCAGCACGAGATAGGCGGGCCGGATGGGGCTGCCGCCATGCGGCGAGGGACGGAAGGCCACGGGGCGGCCATCGGCGAGCAGCCGGTGGGCGGCGACGGTGAAGACCGGGGAAACGGTGGCGGGATGGGCGGCTTGCGGCATGGCGACCTCTTGGGGTTGCCGGCGGGATTGCCGGGTCTGCCGTGAGGATCGCGCCGCTGCGATGGGTGGGGATAAGTCGACAGGTCCACCGCGCATTCAGCACCCGTCAACCCGCCCGCCCTATCCTCTCGCCATGGCACACAGGGCAGCGACCATGGACCGGAAAGGCTCGGCCGCGGGAGCGGGGAAGACACCCCGCAAGCGCGCCGCCAAGACCGCAGCCAAGCCCGCTGCCACGCCCCGCCGCCCCGCGACGCCGCCCCCGGCAGGTGTCTGGGGACGCGCCCTGCGCGCCGGCCTCATCACCACCGCCGTTGCCCTCGTCGCCGCCCTGCCCGCCTCGCTGCTGGCAGGCCACGCCCCGTCCTGGCGCAGCCTGCAGGTCATCTGCCTCCAGGCGCTGCCGCTCCTGCCCGGCATCGCGCTGGCCTGGTGGCTGCTGGAGGCCCTGCGTGCCCGCTTTCCCGGACCGCCACTGGCCTTCTGGCTCGGCCTCGCCTTCGTCGGGACGCTGGGCGTGATGCTGGTCGCCCCCGGCCTCGTCTTCGCGGTCCTCCAGCGGTCCGCCGCCTTCGCCGAGGACCATGAGGGCGAGATGGGCGTGATCCACCACCTCTTCGGCATCGGCTCGGCGCTCTACCTCTGGGCGACGACGGCCTTCCGCCTCTGGTGGCCCTTCGGCATCGCCCTGCCGGTCGTGGCGACGGTCCTCGCCTGGCGCGCCTTCCGCCGGCCGGCCTGAGGCCGATTGCCGCCCGCGCCCGTCCCTGCTAAGCCGCGGGCGATTTTCCACCCGCCGAGGCCAGTCCCATGATCCCGCGCTATTCCCGCGCCGAAATGACCGCCATCTGGGACCCGCAGACCAAGTTCCGCATCTGGTTCGAGATCGAGGCCCATGCCTGCGACGCGCTCGCCGAGCTCGGCGTCATCCCGAAGGAATCCGCCGCCAACATCTGGGCCAAGGCCAAGGACGTGACCTTCGACGTCGCCCGCATCGACGCCATCGAGCGCGAGGTGAAGCACGACGTCATCGCCTTCCTGACCCACCTCGCCGAGTTCATCGGGCCGGACAGCCGCTTCGTCCACCAGGGCATGACCTCCTCCGACGTGCTCGACACCTGCTTCAACGTCCAGCTGGTGCGCGCCTCCGACCTGCTCATCGCCGATGTGAAGGCGCTGCTCGCCGCCCTCAAGCGCCGCGCCTTCGAGCACAAGATGACGCCGACCATCGGCCGCTCGCACGGCATCCATGCCGAACCGACCACCTTCGGCGTCAAGCTCGCCCAGGCCTATGCCGAGTTCGACCGCTGCCTTGCCCGCCTCGAGGCGGCCCGCGAGGAGATCCGCACCTGCGCCATTTCCGGCGCCGTCGGCACCTTCGCGCAGATCGACCCGCGGGTGGAGGAGCACGTGGCCAAGGCCATGGGGCTCAAGGTCGAGCCGGTCTCGACCCAGGTCATCCCGCGCGACCGCCACGCCATGTTCTTCGCGACGCTGGGCGTCGTCGCCTCGTCCATCGAGCGGCTGGCCACCGAGATCCGCCATCTCCAGCGCACCGAGGTGCTGGAAGCCGAGGAGTTCTTCTCGGAGGGCCAGAAGGGCTCGTCGGCCATGCCGCACAAGCGCAACCCGGTGCTGACCGAGAACCTCACCGGCCTTGCCCGCCTCGTTCGTGGCATGGCCATGCCGGCGATGGAGAACGTTGCCCTCTGGCACGAGCGCGACATCTCGCACTCCTCCGTCGAGCGCATGATCGGCCCCGACGCCACCGTCACCCTGGACTTCGCGCTGGTCCGCCTCACCGGCGTCATCGACAAGCTGCTGATCTATCCCGCCAACATGCAGAAGAACCTCGACCGGCTCGGCGGCCTCGTCCATTCGCAGCGCGTGCTGCTGGCGCTGACCCAGAAGGGCGTCAGCCGCGAGGATTCCTACCGGCTGGTCCAGCGCAATGCCATGCCGGTCTGGCGCGGCGAGGGCGAGTTCCTCACCCTGTTGAAGGCCGACCCCGAGGTGCGCGCGGCGCTCTCGGAAGCCGAGCTCGAGGAGAAGTTCGACCTCGGCTATCACCTCAAGCATGTCGACACGATCTTCCGCCGGGTTTTCGGGGAAGCGTGACGGGAACGGGTCTGCGTGATACTATCCAGCCTTGTTGGATAGAGGCGCGTCGTGACCATCGTCGGTATCTTCGAGGCGAAGCAGCGGCTGTCTGAACTCATCGACCGCGTCGAACGCGGCGAGGAGGTTCGCATCACCCGGAACGGCAGGCACGTCGTCAGGCTTGTGCCGGACCACGAAGAGACGAGCAATCCGGGGATCGGTGCCCTCCAGCGGATCCGTGCCCGTCTTGGCCAGCCTGGAGCGCTGAAGGGTGGCGCGGTCACAGTCGAAGAGGTTCTCGACTGGCGCGACGACGGTCGGCGATGACACCGATCGTTCTGGACGCCTCCTGCATGCTGGCGGCCTTCCTGCCCGATGAGATGATTGGCGGAGCGGCAGACATCGTCGAGGCGGCTCTGACGGCAGGGACCATCGTGCCGGCCATTTGGCGGCTCGAAGTCGTCAACGGGATGCTCCAGGCCCATCGTCGCGGCCGGTTTGATGCCGACGTGCTTCAAACGTTGCTGGGCGAGTTCGCCAAGATTGTGGTGACCATCGACCCGGACGGTGCATCCGCTCCATGGGGGCGCGTAGCGGACCTCGCCCGCAGGCACCATCTCTCGGCCTATGATGCCAGCTACCTGGAGTTGGCGCGCCGCCGCGGCCTTCCCCTAGCGACCCTCGATACCAAGCTGCGCCGGGCCGCCGGGCAGGAATCCGTGGAAGTTTTCTGACCCATGCGCACCGCCGACGCCGACATCCTCATCGTTCCCGGCTTCACCAATTCCGATGACGACCATTGGCAGTCGCGCTGGGAGGCGAAGCTGCCCACGGCGCGCCGCGTCCATCTCGGCGACTGGCACAAGCCGGAGAAGGCGCGCTGGGTGGACAATCTCGCCACCGCCGTTGCCTCCTGCACGCGGCCGGTGATCCTGGTCGGCCATTCGCTGGGCGTCGTCACCATCGCCCATGCGGCGCCGCTGTTTCCGCAAGGGGTGGTGCGCGGCGGCTTCCTCGTCGGCCTCCCCGACATCGAGGAACATGCCAACATCCCCGAGGTCGAGCGGCATTTCGCGCCGATCCCGCGCGATCCCCTGCCCTTCCCCTCGGTGCTGGTGGCGAGCCGCACCGACCCGCACTGCGACTACCGCCGCGCCGAAGACATCGGCTACGCCTGGGGCGCGGCGGTGGCCGATGCCGGCGATGCCGGCCATATCAACGCCGCCTCCGGCCACGGTCCCTGGCCGGAGGGGCTCATGCGCTTTGCGGGGTTCCTGAAAGCGCTGGGCTGAGGTTTAGGACATCTGTGAGAAGTCCCTAATAGGCTCACTCACCAGCGGGGGGTCCGCGTGCCCTGCTGTCCGGTGTAGGGATTCACATTCCCACGGGTGCCGTAGTTATCGTATTGGGTGGAGTTCGGGTTCGTCCGCTGATGCCCCGGCACAAAAGTCCCTTGATTGGTGATGTGCGGCTGCACCGTATGGCTGCTCGAATTCGAGCCTGACCCATACGTGTTTGAGCCATATCCGCCATACCCACGCTGCCCCGAACCATAGTATTGAGCAAACGAGGGGGTAGCAAAGACAACCAATAGACCGACGAAAACAGCCTTCTTCATATGATCCTCCCTATGCTTGAGGAATGAAGAAAGCGCACGCCATAGTATAAGTCAACACCGAAGAGCAACTATTGGGGGAGAGCGCATTTGCCAACGTGCGTTCTTGAGCAAAAGTAGGCCGCCCTCCCCTCGTGTTCAGGCCCTTACGCCCTCACCGCCTTCAGCGCCTGCTGCGCGCCGCCGCGCACCATCAGGCTGTCATTGATCAGCGTGATGAAGCCCCAGCCCTCGGCCGCCAGTTCCTTCGCCCGCTCCGGGCTCGGCGCGTAGCAGCCGGTGAGCTTGCCGGCCTTCTTCGCGGCGGCGAGGATCTTGGCGAAGGCGTCCTTCACCACCTGGTGGTTCGGATCGAGCTTCTCGCCCTTCAGCAGGGTGATGGAGAGGTCGGACGGCCCGGCGAAGACGCCGTCGATGCCCGGCACCGCGAGGATGTCGTCGACCGCGGCAAGCGCCGCCGTCGTCTCGATCATGGCGAGCGCCACGGTCATCTCGTTGGCCTGCCGCAGGTAGTCCTGCGGGTTCATGCCGATGAGCTGCTGGAAGCGGTTGCCGCCCCAGGAACGGTCGCCGAGAGGCGGGTACTTCACGGCCGAGGCAAATTTCTTCGCATCCGCCACCGAGTTGATCATCGGCGCAATGATGATCTCGGCGCCGACATCGAGGAGGCGGGCGCCGTCGCCGAAGGCGTCGAGGGCGATGCGCACGCCCGCCGGCTTGCCGGCATGGTTCACCGCGGAGATGCCGCGCATGGCCGAGAGCAGGTCCACCGAGGAATGCTGCATGTCGAAGGTGACAGCGTCGAAGCCCTCGCGCGCCACCAGATCGGCGAGCAGCGGCTCGGGCATGCTCATCCAGGCGGTGAACAGGCTCTCGCCGGCGCGCAGGCGGCGGGCGAGCTCGTAGGGCTTCGGCGGCTGGTGCATGTCATCCTCCCTCGGGTCCGGAGGCCTCGCGCCCCGGCTTTTGGCTAGTGATGGGACGCCCCGGCCCTGCCCGTCAACGCCGCCCCCCGCGCGGCAGCCTTGTGCGGCGGCAATGCCCGCAAGACTCGCGAAACCTTAACGCTTTGCCGCCAGACTTCCGCCGTCTCTCCGCGTGAAGGTGCGTGATGCGTATCGCCTTCGATCCCCTGGCCGGCATGAAACAGCCCCTGCCCTCCGCCGCCCCGCGCGGCGGCCGTGCCCCGACCATCCTGGTCTTCGATTCCGGCCTCGGCGGCCTCACCGTGCACCGCGATCTGGTGCGCGCCCGTCCCGACGCCCGCTTCGTCTATTGCGCTGACGACGCCGCCTTCCCCTATGGCGCGCTCTCCGAGGAGCATCTGGTCGCCCGCGTGCTGCAGGTCATGGAGCGGCTGGTGGCGGCCCACGCGCCGGACTGCATCGTGATTGCCTGCAACACCGCCTCCACCCTCGTGCTGCCGCATCTGCGCGCCCGCTTCACCGTGCCGGTGGTCGGCACCGTGCCGGCGGTGAAGCCGGCCTGCGAGACCTCGGTGAGCCGCCTCGTCAGCGTTCTGGCGACGCCGGGCACCGTGGCGCGCGACTACACCAGGGCGCTGGTGGCGGAATATCGCGGCGATTGCGCCGTGACGCTGGTCGGCTCGCCGCGCCTTGCGGGCCTCGCCGAGGCCACCATGCGCGGCGAACCGGCGGACCTTGCCGCCATCGCCGCCGAGATCGCCCCCTGCTTCGTCGATGTGGACGGCCGCCGCACCGACGCCGTGGTGCTCGCCTGCACCCATTATCCCCTGCTCGCCGACATCTTCGCGGAGATCGCGCCCTGGCCCGTCGCCTGGATCGACCCGGCCCCCGCCATCGCCCGGCGCGTCACGCAGATCCTCGGCCCCGCCCAGCCCGGCCATGTGCCGCCGCCCGCCACCGCCCTCCTCACCGGCGGGGCGGCGCTTGCCGGCCTTGCCACCGTCTTCGCCGGCTTCGGCCTCGGCGAGACGCGGGTGGAATCCCTGCCGCTTCATTGACATCGCAGGCCGTCGCGGCTAAGGACGCCGCTTCCTGACGGGTCGCTTCCGGGCGAGCCGGCGGGATTGCGCACCCGCGGCCGGTCCCTGTGACCGACCTGTCGTGTCTGCGGGCGCCAAAGGCAAGGACATGCGAACGCATGTCGCCTTTGGCCCGTCTCTCGCATTTTCGCCTCTCGAGGCGCGAAAATGCGAGATGGGACCCGGTCGGGAAATGCCGAGGCATTTCTCCCGACCGACCGGACAAGAGGAGGGCGCGTCTCCTATCGAACACGAACGACAAGGGACACGCGATGTCGAAGCGTCATAATGCCAAGTACAAGATCGATCGCCGTATGGGCGAGAACATCTGGGGTCGTCCGAAGAGCCCGGTGAACCGCCGCGAGTACGGCCCGGGCCAGCACGGCCAGCGCCGCAAGTCCAAGCTCTCCGACTTCGGCACCCAGCTGAAGGCCAAGCAGAAGCTGAAGGGCTACTACGGCAACATTTCCGAGAAGCAGTTCCGCGCCGTCTACACCGAGGCCGTCCGGGTGAAGGGCGACACCGGCGAGAACCTGATCGGCCTGCTGGAGCGCCGCCTCGACGCCGTCGTCTTCCGCGCCAAGTTCGTGCCGACGGTCTTCGCTGCCCGCCAGTTCGTCAACCACGGCCACGTGAAGGTCAACGGCCGCCGCGTCAACATCCCGTCCTACAAGGTGAAGGTCGGTGACGTGGTCGAGGTCAAGGAGACCTCCCGCCAGATGATCCTCTACATGGAGGCCATCCAGTCCGGCGAGCGTGACGTTCCTGACTACATCGAGGTCGATCACGGCAAGGGCGTTGCCAAGCTGTCGCGCGTTCCGACCCTCTCCGAGGTTCCTTACGCGACGCAGATGGAACCCTCGCTGGTCGTCGAGTTCTACTCGCGCTGATTTTCACCGCTTCGGCGGGACATGGAAAAGGCCGCCCCACCGGGCGGCCTTTTTGCTGTTGGGGCTAGTGCGACGGCGCCAAGGACACGATATCTGCGCAGGCACTGTCCTCTCCGTCATGCCCGGGCTTGTCCCGGGCATCCACGAATTCTCGCAGCGCAGTGGTCAAGTCGTGGATGCCCGGCACTAGGCCGGGCATGACGCGGTAGTGCGGGACGAAGACCCGATGGAGCTCACGGGCTCTCGCGATCGATCGGCCAATGCTTGAAGAGCTCCGTCGCCTCGCAGCGCGCGGCATGGGCCGCGAGCGCTGGGAAGGCATCGGGCGCCACCACGTCGGGGATGGTGAAGCGGATGAAGCCCCAGGCCACCGCCGCGCCGATGGCGCCGTGGGTCCAGGCCTCCGGCAAGGCCCGCCAGCGCTCGCCCGCCACCATGTCGACGGCGGCGAGCGCCTCCTGCAACTGGTCCGCGACGCGGTCGGCCCAGGGCGCATAGCGGATCGCCTCGGGGCGCTTGCGCTCATATTCGATGGCGATGGCCTTCTCGCAGGTGACGAGGGCGAGCGCCGTCGCCCTGAGGTCGGCGAGCCGGGCAGCAGGATCGGCCGGCCGGAGGCTTTTGCCCGCCACATCCTCCATGTGCTGGATGATGAGCTGCGATTCCATCAGCACCGTGCCGTCTTCGGCGACCAGCGACGGCGCCTTGATCAGCGGGTTGATGGCGCGGAAGCGGTCCATGTGCCGGAACACCGAGACCGACTGGTGGTCGAAGGGGATCCCCAGCGCCGTGCCGGCGATGGCCGCGCGGCGCACATAGGGACTGTCGAGCATTCCGACGAGCAGCATCAGGTCCTCCCGGGGGTGATGGACCGGGAGGGTGGCTGGATCGGCCGCAGGAGGCAAATTCACGGTTCTGATGGGCTGATCATCGCCGCGAATGGATCGGCGCGGGCGATGTCACCAGGACCGGCGCGGGCCGTTGTCGATGTGGAAGAGCCCGTTGCGGTAGCGCTTCACGCCGCCGAGGTCGGGGCGGCTCCTGAGGAACGCCAGGATTGCCGAGGGCTCGCCGGAGACACGGAAATCGGCGGCGCGGCAGTCCCGGTGATAGGAGCCCCGCCAGGCGTCGGTGCGCACGAACGTGCCGTTGCCGCGATGGGTGGAGCGCACGATGATCGGCCCGAAGCGCAGGGCGACGTCGTTGAGCGCGCGGCGCACGGGCGCCGGAAGACAGGTCAGCGGCACGCCGGGATCGGCCATGACGCGCTCGCCGGCAATGCCGAGGTTGCGATCGGTGCCGCGGGCGCCGGGCACGTAGCGCGGCCAGTCACGGGCGCCGCCATCCGGCGGCAGGGCGGCGAGGACCGGGCCGGTCGCCGGCGTCGGCCGCGTCTGGATGATGGCCTGCTGGGCGCCGGGCAGGCTTCCCGCCGGGGCAGCCGGCACGACGGTGGTGGTGGCGCTGCCCTGGGTGGTGAGGCTCACCGGCACGGAGCCGGCCGAGGCGAGCTGCGGAGCGGACACCGTGGCAGGGCCGGCCGAGACCGGGACGATGGTCGTGGCGCCCGGCCGCACGGTCGGCACCGGGGCGTGGAAGGCGACGGCGCGGGCCGGCAATTGCGGCTCGTTCGGACGGGCCTGCTGCGGCGCGGCAGCGGCGATGGCCTCGATGCCGGTCTGCGGCTGGGGCTGCGGGCGCTGGTAGGCGCCGGGGATGATGATGCGGCTGCGATCCTCGTCCTGCGGCCACTCATCCATCGAGGGGCGGAGCAGCGGCGGCGCCTCGGCCGTGGCGGCCGGCGGCGGGGCGCTGGCGACAGGCGGCTGCGCGGCCAGCGCGGGAGCGGACATGGCCGGAGCCGACATGGCCGGAGCGGACATGGCCGGCGCCATGCCCGCGGCGACGGCGGCAGGCGCGCTGGCCTGGGTGATGACGGCGCGGGGCGCAGCATCCGGGCGCGGCAGCGGCAGCGGCGCCGTCATGGTCGGAGCCACGGCGACGGCGGGGGCCGCGACAGCGCCGGGAACCGAACCGCCCCGCGGCGGGGTCGCCTGCCGCGGCAGGGGCGCGATGAAGGTGGGCGACAGGAGGTTCAGCGGCTGGCCACCGCCGGTGGTGCCGGCCGGGGCCGAGCCGGCCTGGAAGCCGAGGCTCTGCTGGGCAAGGCAGGGGGTGGACGCGGCGACGAGGGCACCGATGGCGGCGGCCCGCAGCGGCTGGCGGGACGCAAGGACAAGCGCGGCGCGCAATCGTCGGACGGCTCTGGTCATGCGGGGCGACGCGGTCCCGTGGCTTGCGGCCGCCGCGCGGGCGGCCATGGGCTGGCCCGAAGGCCGGGGCAACGCGGCACATGCCGCGCAATGAACGGGGGCCCCTATCGGTGCCCCGCTGCCTTATGCCTCTCGCAGCCGATCATGGCAACTTCCGGGCAGGATGTCGCAGGTCCGCCCGGCGCGGAGGGAAGGGATCAGGCCGTGGCCTCGCGGACCGGCACGCCCTTCTCCTTCATCAGCTGAACGAGCTCGCCCGACTGGAACATCTCGCGGGTGATGTCGCAGCCGCCAACGAACTCGCCCTTGACGTAGAGCTGCGGGATGGTCGGCCAGTTCGAATAGTCCTTGATGCCCTGGCGGATCTCGTCGGAGTCGAGGACGTTCACGCCTTTGAACGGCACGCCGAGATAGTCGAGGATCTGGACGACCTGGCCGGAGAACCCGCACATCGGGAACTGCGCGGTGCCCTTCATGAAGAGCACGACGTCATTGGCCTTCACCTCGGCGTCGATCTTGTCGTGGGCGGGATTGGTCATGGCACTCTCTCGCTGGAGCGGGCTCGCTGAGACCCGGATATGCGTCAGGTGGGCATTGATCGCGCTTCGGTCGAGTCCTTGCAAGCGTGTTTTCGACGCATGCCGTCACGGCGCGAATCGCAAGGCCGCCGGACAAGCGGCTCCGTGCCGGTGTCGGGCCCTGCCGGGCGCCCTCAGGCCGGGGCGCTAGTGGTCAGCGCCAGGGCGTGCAGAACGCCGCCCATCTTGCCCTTGAGCGCGGCATAGACGAGCTGGTGCTGCTGGACGCGCGACTTGCCGCGGAAGGCCTCGGAGACGACGGTCGCGGCATAGTGGTCGCCGTCGCCCGCCAGATCCTTGATCTCGACGGTGGCGTCGGGAAGCGCTTCCTTGATCATCCGCTCGATATCGGCAGCGGCCATGGGCATGGCTGGGTCTCTCCTCAGGCCGCGCGGGACATGTAGGCCGGCAGCCACGACTCGAAGGCTTGCCTCAAGTCCTTCACCACTATGGGTTCCTCGCCGGGGAGGGTCAACGCAGGCCCGCCCGTCTCGCCAAGGCGGGTGAGCTCGATGCCGGCGCCGGCAGCGCGGCTCGCCAGCGTCTCGACATCGGCCTCGCGCACCACCAGTACGTAGCGGCCCTGGTCCTCGCCGAACCAGAAGCCATGGGCCGGCACGTCATGCGATAGCGTCTCGACCGTGATGCCCTGGCCCGACGCCATGGCCATCTCGGCCAGCGCGACGGCAAGACCGCCATCGGAAATGTCGTGGCAGGCCGTCAGCAGGCCCTCGCCCGCGAGAGCGCGGACGAACTCGCCGTGGCGGCGCTCGGCGGTGAGGTCGACGGGGGGCGGTGCGCCCTCCTCCCGGCCGCAGATGTCGCGCAGATAGACCGACTGGCCAAGCCAGCCCGTGGTCGCGCCGAGCAGGAAGACCTGCTCGCCCGCGCTCTTCGGCGCGATGGTGACGCTGGTGGCGAAATCGTCGAGCACGCCGACGCCGCCGATGGTCGGGGTCGGCAGGATCGCCCGGCCCTGCGTCTCGTTGTAGAGCGACACGTTGCCGGACACGACGGGGAAGTCGAGCTCGCGGCAGGCCTCGCCGATGCCGCGGATGCAGCCGACGAGCTGGCCCATGATCTCCGGCCGCTCGGGATTGCCGAAATTGAGATTGTCGGTGATGGCGAGCGGCCGCGCGCCGACCGCCGACAGGTTGCGATAGGTCTCGGCCACGGCCTGCTTGCCGCCCTCGACCGGATCGGCCTCGCAATAGCGGGGCGTGACATCGCAGGTCATGGCGAGGCCCTTCGGGCCGTTCTCGACGCGGATGACGGCGGCATCACCGCCGGGGCGCTGCACGGTGTTGCCGAGGATGATCGAGTCGTACTGCTCGTAGACCCAGCGCTTCGACGACAGGTCCGGCGTGGCGATGAGCTTCAGCAGCGCGTCGCGGTTCGACAGCGGCGGCGTCACGGAGGCGGCCTCGATCACCGGCTTCTTCGGGGTGGGCACATGCGGCCGGTCATAGAGCGGCGCCTCGTCGCCGAGCTCCTTGATGGGCAGGTCGGCCATGACCTCGCCCTTCAGCTTGATGCGGAAGCGCAGGTCATCGGTGGTGTGGCCGATGACGGCGAAGTCGAGGCCCCATTTGCGGAAGATGGCCTTGGCCTCCTCTTCCTTCTCGGGCTTCAGCACCATGAGCATGCGTTCCTGGCTCTCCGACAGCATCATCTCATAGGCCGTCATGCCGGCCTCGCGGGTCGGCACGTTTTCAAGGTGCAGCTCGACGCCGAGGTCGCCCTTGGCCCCCATCTCCACCGCCGAGCAGGTCAGTCCCGCCGCACCCATGTCCTGGATGGCGATGACGCAGTCCTTCTCCATGATCTCGAGGCAGGCCTCGAGCAGCAGCTTCTCGGCGAAGGGATCGCCGACCTGCACGGTCGGGCGCTTCTCCTCGGCGCCCTCGCCGAACTCGGCCGAGGCCATGGTGGCGCCGTGGATGCCGTCGCGGCCGGTCTTGGAGCCGAGATAGACGATGGGCATGCCGACGCCGGTCGCCTTGGCGTAGAAGATGCCGTCGGTGCGGGCGAGGCCGACCGCCATGGCGTTGACCAGGCAATTGCCGTCATACCGCGTGTGGAAGCCGACGAGGCCTCCGACGGTCGGCACGCCGAAGGAATTGCCGTAGCCGCCGACGCCGGCGACGACGCCCGCGACGAGGTGGCGGGTCTTCGGATGCTCGGGATCGCCGAAGCGCAGGGCGTTCAGCGCCGCGATCGGCCGCGCGCCCATGGTGAAGACGTCGCGCAGGATGCCGCCGACGCCCGTCGCCGCGCCCTGATAGGGCTCGATATAGGACGGGTGATTGTGGCTCTCCATCTTGAAGACGGCGGCGAGCCCGTCGCCGATGTCGATCACGCCGGCATTCTCGCCCGGGCCCTGGATGACCCAGGGCGCCTTGGTCGGCAGCGTCTTCAGATGGAGGCGGCTCGACTTGTAGGAGCAGTGCTCGTTCCACATGGCCGAGAAGATGCCGAGCTCGGTGATGGTCGGCTCGCGGCCGATCAGCTCCAGGATCCGCTGGTATTCATCCGGCTTCAGGCCGTGGCTGGCGACCAGTTCGGGGGTGATCTTCGGTTCGTTGGGGATCATGCCGTCGTCCGTCCCGCGGGCCAGTCCGTGAAGCGTTGCACTTAGCCCCCGCGCCCCCGTTTCGCAACGGCGAAAGGCAGTTTCCCGCAGCGAGACCCCAGTCTCGGCACGCCGCTTGAAGCCTTGAGGGCGAGGACGCCGCCGGACGGGGCGGACGTCCGGGAGCGGCACAGATGACGACGAAGGTGTCTCGATTCGGGTCCGATACCCGCGGCAACGTGGCCATGCTCTTCGCCATGGCGGCCCTGCCTCTGTTCGGCATGATCGGCGCGGCGGTGGACTATACCCGCGCCTCCCGCACCACCGCCCAGATCCAGGCGGCGCTGGATGCGGCCTCCCTGGCGGTGGCCAAGGATTCGCGCCGCTTGTCCGACGCCGCCCTGCAGGATGCGGCCAACAAGGCCTTCGCCGGCAATTTCACCAGCCCCGCGGACCTCAGCCTCGGCACCCTTCAGGTCCTGCGGACCGGCAACACGATCCGGCTCGCCGTGGACGGCAGCCTCAAGACCACCATTGCCGCCACCATGGGCGTCAGCACCATGCCCATCGGCGTGGCCTCGCAGGCCTCGTGGAACGAGCCGAAGATCGAGATCACCCTCGTCCTCGACAATACCGGGTCGATGGGCTGGAGCGGCAAGATGGCGGCGCTAAAGACCGCCGCGCTCGACCTCATCGCCGATCTCGAGGCGAATCGCGTGTCCTCCGACCAGGTGAAGATCGCCGTCGTTCCCTTCGACACCCAGGTGAACATCGGCACCGGCTATCGCAACGAGTCCTGGATCCGCTTCGACGGCACCGCCATCGCGACCTCGCTCGTCACCACGCGCACCGACTGGACCGGCTGCCTCACCGACCGTGACCAGCCCGCCGACACAACCGATGTCGCGCCGACCTCCGACCCGACCCGCTATCGCGCCGCCAAATGCGCCACCGGCCTGCTCGCCGCCGTGCAGCCGCTCTCGACCAATTTCACCCTGGCGCGGGCGACCATCGCCGCCATGCAGCCGGCGGGCAACACCAACATCACCATCGGCCTGCAGACGGGCCTCGCGGTCGCCTCCCCCGGCGCGCCCTTCGCCCAGAGCGAAACGACCCCGGACGTGCTGCGCTACATGATCCTGCTGACCGATGGCGACAACACCCAGAACCGCTGGACAGGCACCACCTCGTCCATCGACGCCCGCACGGCGCTCGCCTGCAATGCGGTGAAGGCCGCGGGCGTGACGCTGTTCACGGTGCGCGTCATCGAGGGCAATGCGGCGCTGCTGCGCGCCTGCGCCACCGACCCGTCCATGTATTTCAACGTGACGAACTCGGGCGGCATCGGTGACGCCTTCAAGGCGATCACCAGCATGATCAAGCGGATGCGGCTGTCAGCGTGATGGGTCTCGTGGCCCCTCACCCTTCCCTCTCCCCGCTCGCGGGGAGAGGGGGACTTCGACGTCGAGGGTGATCTGGGCCGAACAGCCAGGCTCAACCGTTGTCGGATGAACCGGAACGCTGTTGCCCCCTCTCCCCGCGAGCGGGGAGAGGGAAGGGTGAGGGGCAAGGCAACCCGGTCGCGTCCGGAAAAAGGGCGCTTCAGGCCGGGACCGCGCGGCCCCCACCGGCTCACGCCGTCTGCAGCGCCTCGGCGAGGCTCTCGAAGAGGCCGCGGCCGTCGGTTGGGCCGATGGCCGGGTCCACGTGGTTCTCGGGGTGGGGCATCATGCCGAGCACGCGCCGGTTCTCCGAGACGATGCCGGCGATGGCATTGGTGGCGCCGTTGATATTGGCCCCCGCCGTCACCTGGCCGGCGGCGTCGCAATAGCGGAAGACCACCCGGCCCTCGCCCTCGAGCTTTGCCACCGTCTCGGCATCGGCGATGAAATTGCCCTCTCCATGCGCCACCGGCACCTCGATCACCGCGCCCGCATTGTAGCGGCGGGTGAAGGGCGTATCCGAGCGCTCGACCTTGAGGTGGACGTTGCGGGCGATGAACTTGAGCTGCGCATTGCGCATCAGCACGCCCGGCAACAGCCCCGCCTCGCAGAGGATCTGGAAGCCGTTGCAGACGCCGAGCACCAGGCCGCCGCGCGCCGCATGGGCACGCACCGCGTCCATCACGGTCGCCCGCGCCGCGATGGCGCCGCAGCGCAGGTAATCGCCATAGGAGAAGCCGCCGGGCAGGACGACGAGGTCGGTGCCGGCGGGCAGGTCGCGGTCGCCATGCCAGACCAGGGCAGGCTTCTGGCCCGAGGTCAGCTCCAGCGCATAGGCGATGTCACGCTCGCGGTTCGACCCGGGAAAGACGATGACGGCGGCTTTCATGATGAGGCTCCTGGGGCAAGCCTCCTGCTAGCCGACTGATCGCCCGAGGTCAAAGTCGCTGAGGCGCCGCGGGCGGTGTGGGGGCGGGCGCGGCGGGCGTCGCGGGAACCGTGGTCTCCACCACCGTGCCGGTATCCACCCGCGGCCCTTCGCGGATGTCGATCCGCTCCAGGATGAGGTCCCGGTTGCGGCGGGCGAACTCCCGGTCGGTCGAATAGGACTGGACCGAAATCATCATGCCGCCGGCAAAAGCAAAGCCGCCGAACTGGTGCACCGTCCTGCCGCCATTGGCGGCGCGGCGTTCGATCTCCATGACGATGCCCGGCTGGCCCTTGAGGGTCGCGACATTGCTGGACACCACGCGGCTTGCCGCAGCCGAGGGATTGGCCGAGGCGATGAGCTGGTTCAATTCGTTCTGGCTGGGGATCTGCTCGGTGGCGATGCGCTTCAGCGCCTCGCGATCGGGCGCGCGGGGGGCACCGGGCGTCATCACCACCACGGCAAAGGCCGGCTCGGCGCAGGCAGCCGGGCGGCAGACATGGAGGGTGGCGCGCTGGGGTGGGCGGTTGGCGAGACGCAACACCCCGCCCCGCATGGCCCACTTGTCCGGATCGATCGGGCGTTCGGCAATGCGCACCGCCCCCGGGGCGATGGGAGCATTGGGATCCACGGCGCGATATCCACTGCGCGACGCGGTCTGCGAACAGCCGGCGAGCGCGGCGGCAGCGATGGCGAGAATGATGACGCGGACCACGGAAGCCCCCTGATGCGAACAGGTGGTTTCTTCGTACAATTACCTACGGCCGTCCATCCGCCCTGCGACGATCGCCCGTCGATGTGACGGAAAAATCACACGAATTCTATCCGGTAATTCTCGACCACCGTATTGGCCAGCAGCTTCTCGCAGGCCGCCTTGATCGCGGCCTCGGCGGCGGCGCGGTCCATGTCGGCGATCTCGAGGTCGAAGACCTTGCCCTGGCGCACCGAGCCGATGCCCTCCACGCCGAGGCTTTTCAGCGCGCCCTCGATCGCCTTGCCCTGCGGATCGAGAACGCCGGTCTTCAGCGTGACGGTGACGCGGGCCTTCATCGGGCGCTCCTCGGCGGGTTCGGATGGGGGTCCGTCTAGACCGCCGCGCCGCCGCGATCAATGGAGGAATGGGCGTCTCGCGGCCGAAACGCCCTCTTTCCCCGCCTCAGGGGTTGCGGCGGGGCTCGGCGGGACGCGCCGGCTGGCCGGCCGGGGCCGCCGGCGGCGTGGTGGCGCTGCGCGGCGCGGCGAGCAGCACGGGCAGGAAGGTCGCGATATTGGCGCGCGCGGCGGCCTCCGTCCCGGCGGTGGAGACGATGGAGAGGTGCCGGTCGCCATCGGCGACGAGGCTGGTGGCGAGGAACTGGCGCGGACCGTTCGCGGCGACGAGCGCCTTCACCGCGGTGAGCACCTTGGCGCTGCCGCGGGTCGATTCGGCGACCTCGATGATCTCGACGGCCGAGAGGCGGCCATTGCTCTGCTCGACCATGCGGCGGTTCAGGCCCTCCTGCCGCTCGCGGTAGACGGCGACGGTCGGCACGGGCGCCACGGCCTGGCCGCGATAGCTCACCGTGGAGCCGGCGGCGCAGGTGCCACCCGGCTTGCAGCGGTAGAAGATCGTGCCGGTCTGCGCGACCTGCCGCTCCCAGCCATCGACATTCACGACGGCGGCCTGGGGCGCCTCCTGGGCGAGGGCGAGCGGCGCGGGGCCGAGGGAGGCGGCGGCAAGGCCGAAGGCAAGGACGAGGCGGCGAATCATGGGGCACCTGGGGGCGGGACGACACGCCCTCATCGCACCGGAACATTTCCGTTTGACGGCGAGGGGCGGGCGAAAAGGCGGCGGGGCGTCAGAGATTGGCGTCGGCGACGGCCCGTGCGGTGGCCTGCACCGGCCCTGCCCGCTCACCGATGACGAGCACCAGCTTCACCGATCCCCCGCGCGGCCGGGCGAGCACGGCAGCATGGGCCGGACGGGCATCGCTTCGGCCCGCGGCAGCCCGGCGCATCTCCAGCGTGAAGCCACGAAGATCGCGGTGACGGAAGCCGGCGGTGCGGGCCGTGACGCGCAGGGGAATGCGGCGGGCGGCGGTCGCCCGCGGCACGCCGCGCTGCGCCTGCGTGACCAGCGCGATGCGGCGGCGGTTGCCCTCGATGACCCGGGTCGCCAGCCCGCGCGGATCATTGAGGCTGCGCAGGAGGGTGCGCGCCTCGGCGCCCCGCGCCTCGATCACCGCCACCGCCACCTTTTGCGAGCAGGACGGGTCGGCGCAGGCGCCGACCGAGACCGGGGTCACCGTATCGCGGGTGATCCAGCCATTGGCCGGCACGAAGATCCAGGGCGTGTCAGCGGCAGGCGCCGCGGCGACATCGGGGCGGACGGCGACGCCATCGACCGCGACAGGCACATAGGCGCAGGAGGCGAGCATGACGGTCGCCACGACGGCGACAAAGCCGGCCCGCAGGAGCGCAAAGACCTCGCCCGCGGCGGTGCCGCGGGGCGAGACAGGAGCATCAGCGGTGCCGCCAGGGCGCACGGCGCCCTTACTGGACGAGAACCGGGCCGGTCGGGCGCTCGTTCTCGCCCATGACGCCGAGGCGGCGGGCGACTTCCGTGTAGGCCTCGATCAGCCCGCCGAGATCCTTGCGGAACCGGTCCTTGTCCATCTTGTCGTTGGACCGGATGTCCCACAACCGGCACGAATCCGGCGAGATCTCGTCGGCGACGACGATCCGCATGATGTCGTTCTCCCAGAGGCGGCCGCATTCCATCTTGAAGTCGATGAGGCGGATGCCGGCGCCGAGGAACAGGCCGGAGAGGAAATCATTGACGCGGATGGCGAGCGCGATGATGTCGTCGATCTCCTGGGGCGTCGCCCAGCCGAAGGCGGTGATGTGCTCTTCGGAGACCAGCGGGTCGTTCAGCGCGTCGTTCTTGTAATAGAACTCGATGATCGAGCGCGGCAACTGGGTGCCCTCCTCGATGCCGAGGCGGGTCGACAGCGAGCCGGCGGCGACGTTGCGCACCACCACCTCGAGCGGGATGATCTCCACCTCGCGGATGAGCTGCTCGCGCATGTTCAGCCGGCGGATGAAATGCGTCGGCACGCCGATGTCGTTCAGCTTGGAGAACAGATACTCGGAGATGCGGTTGTTGAGCACGCCCTTGCCGTCGATGACCTCGTGCTTCTTGGCGTTGAACGCCGTGGCATCGTCCTTGAAGTGCTGGATGAGGGTTCCCGGTTCCGGGCCTTCATAGAGAACCTTGGCCTTGCCTTCATAAATGCGGCGACGGCGGCTCATAGGGACATACCGTGTCTTGAGGAAATCCATCTCTCACCAGGTTTCCGGTTTGCCGGTCTCCGGCGACGAAGCATTGGGCGCGCGACCCGCAGAATCGGGCGCGCTGACGCCTTTGCCCGCCTTGCCTTCCTATCCGATCGTTCGCCATTGCACAATGAATCGGTGCAGGACGCGCCCGGATGGGACGGCAAAGCGGCGTGATGCGACGCCAAGGCTCTCGCCAAGGTGGGGATCGGACGACTATATGCAAGGCCGGCGGGGACGACCCCTTCCCGGCGGATCGGCGATCCGCCATGCTGATGACAGACGAGCCAGGAGCCACCGATGAGCACCTTCGACCAGCGCCAGGAAGGCTTCGAAAAGAAGTTCGCCCATGACGAGGAGCTGCGGTTCAAGGCCACCGCCCGCCGCAACAAGCTGCTCGGCCTCTGGGCTGCGGAGCTCCTGGGCAAGACCGGCGCCGACGCCGAGACCTATGCCAAGTCCGTCGTCATGTCGGATTTCGAGGAGGCGGGCGACGACGACGTGTTCCGTAAGGTGAAGGCCGACCTCGACGCCGCCAATGCCGGCCAGTCCGAGCACCAGATTCGCCGCACCATGGACGAGCTGATGGCCACCGCCATCGCCCAGATCCAGGCCGGCTGAGCTTTCCGACTCTCGGAGACATCAAGGCCGCCGGGCTCATGTCCGGCGGCCTTCGTCATTCCGGGGACCCGTCAGGTGTATCGGAAGGCCGGATCGTCGAGGTCGATGGCCGGAAAGGCGTCCTTGTCGGCCCAGTAGTTCTGGCTGTGCCGCCAGGCCTCGCCCGGGCCCGTCTTCGGCAGGCGGTCGAGGTCGCGCAGGAGATAGCCCGGGTTGAAGTCCTCCGGGTCGGTCCACGGCCCGCGGGCTCCCGCATCGCCCTCGGCCAGTACCGGCTCGACGACATCCGCGCCCCGCGCCGCCATGTGCGGCAGGAGGCGGCAGACGAGATCGGCGACGAGATCGGTACGCAGCGTCCAGCTGGCGCGGAAATAGCCGAAGACCCAGACGAGGTTCGGCACGCCCGTGAACATCGTCCCCCGCCAGGTCACGGTCTCGGCAAAGTCGATGGGCACGCCGTCGCGGCTGAAGGGGATGTCGCCCATGACGCTGAGGCGGAAGCCGGTGGCGGTGGCGACGATGTCGGCGTCGATCTCCTCGCCCGACCGCAGCCTGATCCCGCCTGGGGTGAACCGCTCGATCTCGCCGGTGACGACCGAGGCCTCGCCACGGCGGATGGCGTGGAACAGGTCGGCGTCCGGCACGAAGGCGATGCGCTGGCGCCAGGGCCGGTAGCGCGGGGTGAAATGGGTCTCGACGTCGTAGTCAGGCCCGAGAATGGCGCGGATGGCGCCGATCAGCTCGGCCTTCACGCGCTCCGGCTGCTCATAGGTCTGCCGGGTGAAGGCGTCCTGGTCGAAGAGGATCTTCCGCCGGACGATCTCGTGGATCCAGCTTTCGTCGACCTGCAACTGGCGCAGCGTCTCGGCAAGCTCGATGGCGTTGCGCCCGGTGCGGAAATAGGTGGGCGAGCGCTGCAGCATGGTGACATGGGCCGAGCGCCCGGCGAGCGCCGGGACCAGCGTCGCCGCTGTTGCGCCCGAGCCGATGACCACGACCCGCTTGCCCGTGGTGTCGAGATCCTCCGGCCAGCTCTGCGGATGGACGATGGTGCCGGCGAAATCGGCCATGCCCGGCCAGTCCGGCACATGGCCGGCATCGTGGCGATAATAGCCCTGGCACATCCACAGGAAGCGCGTCGCGATCCGCCGCGTGGCGCCCGTTGCGCGCTCGCGCACCGTCACGGTCCAGCGGCGATCGGCCTCCGACCAGTCCGCCGCCAGCACCTGGCGGCCATAGCGGATGAATCGGTCGAGGCCGTTCTCGGCGATGATGCCCTCGAGATAGGCCTTGATCTCGGCCGCCGTGGCGATGGGCGGCCCGGTCCAGGGCTTGAAGCTGTAGCCGAAGGTGTGCAGGTCGCTGTCGGAGCGGATGCCGGGAAAGCGATGGGTGCGCCAGGTGCCGCCGAAGCCGTCCTGCGCCTCCAGCACGGCGAAGGTCAGGTGCGGCAGCCTCTTCGACAGGTGATAGGCGCTGCCGATGCCGGACATGCCGGCACCGACGATCAGCACGTCGAGGATCTCGTCGGGCGCCGACGCGGGCACGCTCATCTCGGGAAGGGCCGTCGCGTCCATGGGCGTGCCACCTCGCGGGTACCGGGGAGGAAGCCTATCGGTCGCCCGTGACGGGTCAACATCGGCGGAACGGCGGGGGCCGTCGCGCCCCTGCCCTGCTGTCAGTCGGGTTGCCGACGTGCAGCCCCCCGGGCCATGACCATCCTCCGCGCCCGATGGCGCAAGGCGACCCGTCCCATGGCCGAGACCCGACCCGCAGCCCCCGCCTCCCGCGACGCCCTCATGGGGCTCGCCTGCGGCGCCGGCGCGGCGCTGATCTGGGGCATCCAGGCGGTCGTCTCGCGCCGTTCCGTGGGGGACGGCCTCGGGCCCGTCGACGTGACGCTGCTGCGCTTCCTCACCGCCGCGGCGGTGCTGATCCCCTTCGGGCTGATGCGGCTGAAGCCCTTCCCCGTCGGCCGGCTCGGCTGGAAGCGCTCGCTCGTCCTCACCCTCTTCGCCGGCGCGCCCTTCTCGACCGTGCTCGTCGGCGGCTCGACCTTCGCGCCCGCCCTGCACACGGCAGTCATCGCGCCGAGCCTCATTCCCGTGGTGACGGCGCTCATCGCCTATGCCGCCTATCGCGAGACGAGCCCGCCCGCGCGCATTCTCGGCCTCGTGCTCATCGTCACGGGCATCGCCCTTGTCGCCGGCCAGGGGCTCATTGCCGGGGCCTCGGACGGCGCCTGGCGCGGCGACCTGCTCTTCGTCCTCGCCTCGACCATGTGGGCGATCTTCGGCATCCTCGCCAAGCGCTGGCAGGCGGATGCGCTCGACATCACCATCACCCTGTCGATCCTGTCGCTGGCGGTGCTGCCGCTCCTCGCGCTGGCCGTGCCGCTGAAGATCGCCTCGGCGGGGATGGGCGCCATCGCGCTGCAGGCGATCTACCAGGGCCTGCTGGTCGGCATCGCCTCGGTCTTCCTCTATGCCACGGCCAACCAGCGGCTGGGCGCAGCCCGCGCCTCGCTCTTCCTGCCGCTGGTGCCGGCCATCACGGCGGTCGCGAGCGCCATCCTGCTGGGCGAATGGCCCTCGGCCTCCGAGCTCATCGGCATGGCGGTGGTCATGACCGGCATGACCATCGCCATCCGGGCGTGACGCCTCACTGGGTCAGGCGGGCGGTGGCGACGGCCTTCTGGAACAGCGCCGTCATGGCCGTGGAGATGCCCTGCGTCGGGCTCACCTCGAAATAGAGGCCCGGCGAGGCGCAGCTCTGCATCTTCGTGCCGATGGTCGGCTGGAACGGCGCGATCCAGTTCCGGTACCAGTCATTGTCCAGCGGCAGATAGGTCGTGTAGAGCACGGCAATGCGGATGCCGCGGGCCTTGATGGCTTCGCAGACAGCCGGATTGAGCGGCTCCTGGCAGCGGCCGCCGCTCGCCGTCGGGCGGGTGCAGGTCGAGGAATAGTTGGCGTCGGTCACGCCGTCGGCCACCAGCATCAGCACCTTCTGGGGCGCCCCGGAGGTCGAGCCGTCACCGGGCGTGGCGATGAGCTGGTTGATGGCCGTGAGGTTGCCGGTGTTATCGGTGCACTGGTCGTTGTTGTAGTTCTGCTTGGGGATCGTCATCAGGTCGATGGCATTGGCCTTCGCCTTGGCGTTGGACAGGTTCGCCGTCAGCGCCGAGATCTGCGTCAGGCCGATGGTCGTGCAGGATTCCCCATAGGTGTAGATGGCCGAGCGGAACTGGCCGCTGACGACCTGGGCGGTCTGCGCCGTGTCCATGAGCTGCTGGGTCGCCTGCCGCACCACGTCGATGCGCATGGTGACGTTCAGCTTCTTCGCCAGCTTGTAATAGTTGCCGGACGGATCGGAGAGGTCGTGGCAGGCGAAGCCGCACTTGTCCGGGGTGTTCGCCATCATCGTGGAGATGTCGGCATTGGTGGCGCCGATGCCCATGGACGGCGAATTGTCGAGCAGCAGGTAGAAGTCGATATAGGTCGGCAGGTTCGACGAGGCCTTGGCCGTGCCGCCGATCTGCATGGTGTTGAAGCCGAACAGGCCCATGAAGGCGGTCTGGACGCTGGCCGTGTAGGTGACCGTCGCGGTCCGCACCAGGCCATTGTCGACGACGGTGATGTCGAGGCTGGTCAGAGTCACCCGCGACATGGCGTCGTTGTTGGCGTTGAAGGAGGCGATGGCATTGGCCTTCGCCACGGTGGCCGTCGGCAGGCTGGCGGAAATCTTCACGCCAGTGAGCGCCGCCATGTCGGCGACGCCGTCGAGCTTGGCCTTGGCGCGCGAGGTGAAGGTGTAGTCGACGGCCGAACCGACCACGCCGAGCAGCGGCGGCAGGGCGACGGCGAAGAGAATGGCGACGCCGCCCGACCGGGAGGCGCGAAAGCGCCCGGCGAACCCGACCACGCGACCGAAAAGGCCGGCGACTGTGCTGGCAACAGGACCCAACATCGCAAAAACTCCATCGACTTAAACGGAGTCTTGCGCCGATCAGGGCTGATGATTGGTAAAACGAAACCGCCAAAAGCGGTTGCAACGGTGTTCAGGCCCTCTTTGCAACGCAGAGTTACAATCGAGGGTGAACGGTTCCTTAGCGCGACGGGGGCGGCAGCACCGCGAGGCGCGCCCGCAGGTCCTCGAGCGCTGCCGGCGGATCGGCCTCCACCACCCGCGCCTCCATGATGATGATGCGATAGCCGCGCTCGGCGAGCCAGACACGCTTCTCCTCGCGCCGGCCGGCGGCCGCATCGCCCTGCGTGTGCGGCTCGAAATCGACGACCACCCGCTCGTCGAAGGAGACGAGGTCGGCGACATGCGGGCCGATCGGCACCGCCCGCTTGAAGCCGCGGCCGGCAAAGCCCCGGTCCTTCACCAGCACCTCCCACAGCGCCTTCTCGGCCTCGGTGGGATTGCGGCGGATGAGGCGGGAAATGCCGCGGATGGGCGCGGTGCCGCCGGTGAGGCCGCGGGTGGAATCGGCGAGGAAGTTGCGCAGCGCCTCCGCCCCGTCCGGGGTGAGCGTACCGCCGCGGGCCGGCCCCTGCGCACCCTCGGCAAGCGCCGTGACGACGCCGTGCAGCGTCGCCACGTCCTGCCGGGTCAGCGCCATGCGCTGGAAGATGTTGCGCAGGTTGATGACCATGCCCTCGCGCTTCTCCGGCGGGCGGAAGAACTCCACCCGGTGGAGGGAGGTCTCCAGCGAACGGAAGAAGGCCAGCATCTGCGCCTTGGTGGCCGGTTCCGAGCCATGCGGCGCGCCATAGGGCAGCACGCCGCCGCGCGCCTGGGTGAACCATTCATAGCCGAGCACCAGGACGGCCTGGGCGAGGTTCAGCGAGGAGAAATCCGGGTTCACCGGATAGGTGAGGATGGCATCGGCCAGCGCCACCTCGCCATTGAGAAGGCCATTGCGCTCGCGGCCGAAGATCACCCCGACCTCGGCGCCGCCGCCGATGCGCGTCACCAGTTCGCCGACCGCCTCGCGCGGGCCGAGCACGGGCTTGGCCTGGTCGTGCTGGCGGGCGGTGGTGGCGAGCACATAGGTCAGGTCGCCGATTGCCTCCTCCAGCGTATCGAAGAGCTCGGCCTCGTCGAGCACCCGGTTCGCGCCCGAGGCGGCCGGATAGGCCTTGGCATTGGGCCAGCCGTCGCGGGGGGCGACGAGGCGCAGCCGCGACAGGCCGAAATTCGCCATGGCCCGGGCGGTCGTGCCGATATTCTCCGCCATCTGCGGCTCGACGAGGACGACGACGGGCGTCGCGGCGGGCGCGGGCGGCAGGGTCACGGCGGGATCGGGCTCGTCAGTGGTGGAGGCAGGCGGCCTCATAGCCGCAAAGCTGTCCGGCCCGCAAATGAACCTCGCCAATGACCTTCGAGGGAATTGGCCTCAGGCAGGCCCCGGGCCATGATGCCGACGGTGCCCGCCAAGGACAGAACATCACGGGCGCCGGGGAGAGACCCATGCGCCTGCCCTTCTATTACGGCTGGGTCATCGTCGCGGTGACCTTCGTCACCATGGGCATCGGCGTCAACGCCCGCACCTCCTTCTCCCTGCTCTATGCGCCGATCATCGACGAGTTCGGCTGGGACCGCGGCCTCACCGCCGGCGCCTTCTCCTTCGGCTTCCTCGTCTCGGCCGTGCTCTCGCCGCTCATGGGCAAGCTCATGGACCGCACCGGCCCGCGCACGGTCATGGAGCTCGGCGTGATGCTCATGGGCGCGGGGCTGCTGCTCGCCCCGCTCACCTCGCAGCCCTGGCACCTCTACCTCACCATCGGCGTCCTCGTCGGCTCGGGCTCCGTCTGCCTCGGCTATTCTGGCCAGTCCCTGTTCCTGCCCAACTGGTTCGTCCGCAACCGCGGCCTTGCCATCGGCATGGCCTTCGCCGGCGTCGGCCTCGGCTCGGTGACGCTGCTGCCCTGGGTGCAGACCATGATCGACGGCGCCGGTTGGCGTCAGGCGAGCCTTGCCATGGGCATCCTGATCCTTGTCGTCCTCGCGCCGCTGAACCTGCTCCTGCGCAAGCGCCCGCAGGATATGGGCCTCGAGCCGGACGGCGACGCGCGGCCGCTCGCCGGCGCCACCCCGCCGCCCTCCAACATCATCGACACGGCCTGGGCAGCCACCGACTGGACGCTCGCCCGGGCGCTCAGGACAGCCCGGTTCTGGTGGCTGTCGCTTGGCTATTTCGGCGGGCTCTATGTCTGGTACGCCGTGCAGGTCCACCAGACCAAGTATCTCGTCGAGATCGGCTTCGGCTCGACGGCCGCGGCCTGGGCCCTCGGCATCGTCAGCCTGCTCGGCGTGCCCGGCGGCATTGCGCTCGGCGCGCTCTCCGACCGCATCGGCCGCGAATGGATCTGGACCATCGCGGTCGGCGGCTTCGCCCTCTGCTTCGTCGCCCTGGTGGCGCTGGAGAGCGCCCCCTCCCTCGTCCTCGTCTATGCCATGGTCGCGGTGCAGGGCTTCTTCGGCTACGGCCTCACCTCGATCATGGGCGCCGTGGTGGCCGAGATCTTCCAGGGCCGGCATTTCGGCACGATCTTCGGCACGGTCATGTTCGTGGCGCTTTCAGGCGGCGCCGCCGGGCCCTATGTCACCGGCCTCATCCACGACCTCACCGGCAGCTACCGCCTCGCCTTCCTCATCGGCATCGCGGTGAGCCTTGCCTCCGCCGCCGCCATCTGGATGGCCGGGCCGCGGCAGATCCGCGCCGTGGCGGGGCGTGTGAAGCCGGCGTGAGACAAGGAAGAACCCAGTACCGCAGCGCGTCCCGGTTGTGGACGGCAGGATTTCCCCTTGTCTTCCCGCAGGGAACTTTCGAATAATCGTGGCCTCTGGGACGGGGCGCGACATGATCCGGCACATCCAACGCATCGCGGCCGTGGTGGGCTTGCTTCTCGGGCTTGCGGCCCTGCCTGCGCAGGCCAACGAGGAGGCCATCCGCTTCTATGGCGGCATGGACCTCTCGGCGCGGATCGGCCTGCAGCGCTCCCTCATCTGGGTGAATACCTTCCCCGCCATCGCCGACGGCAACATCACCCCGCGCACCATCAACGCCATTCGGGAATACCAGGCCCGGCTCGGCCGGCCGCAGACCGGCATCCTGCGCGCCGATGAGCTCGACCGCCTGCTCGCCGACGCCAAGCGGGTGCGGGACGGGGTCGGCTATCGGACGCTGCGCGATGATGCCACCGGCACCGTCGTCGGCGTGCCCGCCAACCTCATCGCCACGACCGAACGCGTGCGCCGCGGCACCCGCCTGCGCTCGCCGAACGGCGACATCGACATCGTCACCATGGAGATCCCGCGGGCCGAGCGCAGCCTTGGCGAGCACTACGACATGACGCTGCGCAACCGGCCGCCGGCGCACTACAAGGTCTTCCGCGGCAACTGGTTCGTCATCGCCGGCGCCGAAGCCTCGGGGCGCTCCTACTACGTCCGGATGCACGACACCGGCGGCGCGCTGCGCGGGTTCGCCATCAGCTACGATCCCATGCTGACGCCGATCCTCGGGCCGGTGGTCTCCGCCATGTCGAGCGACTTCCGTCCCGACGCCAACGGCATGAGCGTGGCGGAATCCCAGGCCGATGTCGGTAACCTGCGCAGCCGGCAGGCCTCGCTGCCGCCGAGCCAGAACCTGCAGCCCCTGCCTCCGGTAGCCTCCGAACCGCAGCCGGCGGCGCCCGCGGGCACCCCGTCCGGCGTCGGCGGCCCGTCCGAACCGATCCGTCAGGGCCTGTCGACGGGCACCGGCTTCCTCGTCAGCTCTTCCGGCTATTTTCTGACCAACGCCCATGGGGTGACGGACTGCGCCTCGATCGCCATCGGCGTCTTCGGTCCGGCCCGCCTCGTCGATGCCGATGCCACCAACGACATTGCGCTGCTCCAGGTCGGAGCCGTCGTGCCGGCAACGCCGCTCACCTTCGCGCCACGCTCGCCGACCATCGGCGAGGAGATCATTGCCCTCGGGTTCCCGCTGCAGAACATCCTGGCCAATGGCCTCAACATGACCCGCGGCGATGTGTCGGCGCTGGCGGGGATCGGCGGCGACACGCGCTTCCTGCAGATCAGCGCAGCGGTCCAGCCGGGCAATTCCGGCGGCCCGCTGCTCGATCGCTCCGGCCGCCTCGTCGGCATCGTCACCGGCAAGCTCAACGCCACGCGGGTGGCGCGCTCCACGGGCGACATTCCGCAATCCGTGAACTTCGCCATCCGCTCGGAACTGGCGGAGCTCTTCCTGCGCCGCCATGGGATCGCCTTCACCGTGGCCTCCACCGAGGGAGCCAAGCGCGAGGCGGCGGAGATCGTCGCCGCGACCAAGGACGCCGTCCACCAGGTCGCCTGCATCAAGAAGTGACGCCTCAGCGCCGCTTCGGTCCCGGCGGCGTCAGCAGGTACACGAGCGTCGCCGCGAACAGCACCGCGGCGAGCACCAGATGCATCCGCGCGAAGGTCTCGACCTCGCCGATCCCGGCGGTGCGGCCCTGGTCGATGAGCCAGCCGGAGCCGGTCTGCACCAGCGCGGCGCCGCCGATGAAGAGGAAGTTCATCAGCGTCATGCCGCGCCCGACGAGATGGTCGGGGAAGAGCGGTCGCATGTGGGCCATGAGGATCGTGTAGCCGAAGCCGCAGAAGCCCAGCACGATGAAGGCCAGCGTTGCCGCCGGGACGGTCGGCTTGCCCACGGCCGCGAGGGCGGCGAGCACGCCGACCATGACGAGGTTGCCGCCCAGCGCCAGCGCCTTGGCGCGGCCGATGCGGCTCTCGATGGCGCCGAAGAGGAAGGCGCTCAGCGTCATGGCGATGGCCATGGCGAGGGCGACATCGCCCTGCGCCAGCGTGTCGAGGCCGACCACCTTCTCGAGGAAGGGCGCGACCCACAGGCCGCGCAGCGTCACGGTGATGGCGTAGCTGAACAGCACGATGGGCATGAATAGCCAGATGACGCGCTGGCGGAGGATCTCGCCGAGCCCGGCAAGGACGCCGGACCCCGCCTGCGCGGCGATGCGCGGCGGGTCCTTCAGGAAGAGCACGGCCATGACGAAGGCAAGGCCATAGAGCACGGCAAGGCCCATCATCGCCTGCCGCCAGCCCCAGGCCTCCGCGGCCAGCGCCAGCGGCGTCGTGCCGATGAGGTTGCCGATGGAGCCGAAGCCGAGCAGCAGCGAGGCGAGGAGGCCGAAGCGGCTCGGCTCGGCGGTGCGGGCGAAGATGTAGAGCGCCCCCATGAAGACCGGCGCGCAGCCAACCCCGATGAGCCCCATGGCGAACGCGCCGGTGGTGGCGTCGGGTGCGAAGGGGAAGAGCACGACGCCGATGCCGCCGACCAGCATCAGCGGAATGACGGTCCGCCGCGGTCCCAGCGCGTCGAGCGCCCAGCCGACGGGGAACTGCATCACCGCGAAGACGATGAACCAGGCCGAGCTCATGGCGGCGAGCTCGGTGGCGCCGATGCCCATATCCGCCATGATCTTCGTCGCCAGCACCGACAGGAACGAGCGGAAGAAGATGGAGAGCACGTAGGCGAAGAGCAGGGCGGCGAAGGTTTGCATGGGGGCCAGGGGATCGCGCCGGACGGGGCGTTGGACTTAGCCGATCGCGCCGCGGCCGGTCAGCGGGTCTTTCGGGAGGCTGTTATCCGGACAAGCGCGAATGAACAGATCGGAAGCGGGATTTTTCGGGCAAAACAGCCCCCTCCCCTCCTTTCTTCTCCCTGTCCCCCGGCCCTTGCCTCTGCTAAGAGGCCCGCGCCAGTGGCGGCGGCGCCGGACGTCGGAGGGCGCGCGACCGGATGCCCCGACGCTGAGTCCTCACGATCCGTAGCGCCCCTGCAAGGCCGACCCATGTCGAAGATCAAGGTCACGGGCACCGTCGTCGAGCTCGACGGCGATGAAATGACCCGCATCATCTGGGATCTGATCAAGAAGAAGCTGATCCATCCCTATCTGGACGTGAACCTCGAGTACTACGATCTCGGCGTGGAGCACCGCGACGCCACCAATGACCAGGTGACGATCGACGCTGCCAACGCGATCAAGAAGCACGGCGTCGGCGTGAAGTGCGCCACCATCACCCCCGACGAGGGCCGCGTGAAGGAATTCGGCCTGAAGGAGATGTGGAAGTCGCCGAACGGCACCATCCGCAACATCCTCGGCGGCGTCATCTTCCGCGAGCCGATCATCTGCAAGAACGTGCCGCGCCTCGTCCCCGGCTGGACCCAGCCGATCGTCGTCGGCCGCCACGCCTTTGGCGACCAGTACCGCGCCACCGACTTCAAGTTCCCCGGCAAGGGCACGCTGACCATCAAGTTCGTCGGCGAGGACGGCCAGGTCATCGAGCGCGAGGTCTTCAAGGCCCCCGGCTCCGGCGTCGCCATGGCCATGTACAACCTCGACGAGTCGATCAAGGACTTCGCCCGCGCCTCGTTCAACTACGGCCTGGCCCGCAGCTATCCGGTCTACCTGTCGACCAAGAATACCATCCTGAAGCAGTATGACGGCCGCTTCATGGAGATCTTCCAGCAGATCTTCGACGCCGAGTTCAAGGCGGAGTTCGAGAAGAAGAAGATCCACTACGAGCACCGCCTCATCGACGACATGGTCGCCTCGGCGCTCAAGTGGTCCGGCGGCTATGTCTGGGCGTGCAAGAACTACGACGGCGACGTGCAGTCGGACATCGTCGCCCAGGGCTTCGGCTCGCTCGGCCTGATGACCTCCGTGCTGCTGACCCCCGACGGCAAGACCGTCGAGGCCGAGGCCGCCCACGGCACCGTCACCCGTCACTACCGCGAGCACCAGAAGGGCAAGGAGACCTCGACCAACTCGATCGCCTCCATCTTCGCCTGGTCGCGCGGCCTCGCCCATCGCGCCAAGCTCGACGACAACGCGCAGCTGAAGCGCTTCGCCGAGGAGCTGGAGAAGGTCTGCATCGACACCGTCGAGGCCGGCTACATGACCAAGGACCTCGCCCTCCTCGTCGGCGCCGACCAGAAGTGGCTCTCCACCACCGGCTTCCTCGACAAGGTGTCCGAGAATCTCTCGGCCGCCATGGGCAAGTGGAACTGACACGTCTGAACTGACCAGCGGTCCGGCCGCTGTGTGACAGGGCCGTCCGGAGCGATCCGGGCGGCCCTAGTCGTTTGGGGGGCCGATCCCTGTGGCCGAAAAGCGGGGCTCCATGCCCTGCATGACCCAAGTGCGTCCTTCGAGGCTCGCCATAGCATCGAGCGAACGCGAGATGCGTTCGCCTCTCGCGATGCGCTCGCACCTCAGGATGAGGACAGTGGCGGATGGCACGAGGGTCTGATGAAGGCAGCGACGGCCCCTCGGCCTGTCCTTGATGCCAGGCGCCACCATCCTCATCCTGAGGTGCGAGGGCGGTTAGCCCGAGCCTCGAAGGACGCACTTGGGATTTGCAGGGCGGCAGTCGTCAGGACCCGCCACGCCCATGCATGACGGCCTCAGCCCGTTACAGGCCGCCCCTGCCCCTCAGGCGAAGAAGTCGAAAATGTCGCCGAGCCCGTCGCCGGCGAGCGCCTTGGCCGTGACCTCGTCCGCCTTGGTCGGCGTGTCCTTGGCCCAGGCGGCCCGAGCCATGGCGATGGTCATCGAGGCCTCGCGGCCCTCGTTGGTGGAGGCGAAAAGGGCATCGGACGAGCCCGTATCGACGCCGAAAATAGCGAGGGCGGCATTGGTGGAGGGATCGGCGCCGAAGAGCTGGCTGGCCATGGCGGACGAGTTCGCCAACCCCTGCGCCGCGCCATAGCTGCGGCGGGTGCTGTAGGACTGCATCGTGTCCCAGGCACTCGGGCCGAGACTGGAGACCATGGCGGAAATCCTTTCCTCGCCCCCATTCATGCCCAAGAGCCCTTAACGGACCCTTGCCGGGGCCGCGCCCATCGCCGCCGCTGATGGCCGCGATGAGAAAAGCGCGCTGGACGCTCCTCGCGCCATCGGCACACTCAGGCCGGAGGAGGCCTGCCATGACCGTCACCACCCGCGAGCTCACGCCCGCCGACCGCGCCCAGTGGGAGCCGCTCTGGCGTGGCTACCAGGCCTTCTACAAGGTCGACATTCCCACGAGCGTCACCGACGTGACCTGGGCGCGCTTCCACGATCCGGCCGAGCCCATGTGGGCCTATGGCGCCTTCGACGGCGAGCGCATGGTCGGCATCGTCCACGCCATTCTCCATCGCTCCTGCTGGACGGTGGAGGACTATTGCTACCTGCAGGACCTCTTCGTCGATCCCGAGCTGCGCGGCACCGGCGCCGGACGCGCCCTCATCGAAAAGGTCTATGCCATCGCCCGGGAGAAGGGCGCCGGCCGCGTCCACTGGCTGACGCACGAGACCAACAGCCACGCCATGCTGCTCTACGACCGCATCGCCGACCGCTCGGGCTTCGTGCAGTACCGCAAGATCTTCTGAGGCGGCGCGGCGCTCAGCCGAGCAGCAGCGCCATCGCCGCCATGGCGAGGCAGGTCGCGAGCCCCGCCGCCGGCACCACGGCAGGCACGGTGACATGGGGCGCGGCGGTGATGACGCCGCGCCATTTGAGGCGCAGCAGCGCGACATTGACCAGCGCGAAGATCAGCAGCGTCGCGAAGGACGTGCCGGCGGCAAGGCGCTCCAGCCCGACGCCGAGGGCCAGGATCAGGACCGCCAGCGCGACCAGCGCCGTCGCCCGCAGCGGCGTTCCCGTGCCGGCATGGACCGCGGCGAGCGGTGCCGGCAGGTCGCCCTGCCGCGCCATACCATAGACCACCCGCGTCGCCATGGTCATCTGGGCGAGGACGGTGTTGAGCGTCGCGACGATGGCGATGAGGCCGAGCGTCACCGGTCCGGTCCCGGCAAGGCGCTGGAAGACGAGGCTGAGCGGCGCCTCGGAGGCGGCGAGTTCCGTCGGCGGGACGGCGGTCACCGCGACGGCGGCGACGACCACATAGAGCACCGTGGCGATGATGAGGGTCAGAACCATGGCAAGCGGCAGGGTGCGGTGCGGCTCCTGCGCCTCCTCCGCCACGTTGGCGAGGTCCTCGAAGCCGATGAAGGCGAAGAAGGCGATCAGGCTGGCGGCGGCAATGCCCGAGAGGATGGAGAGATCGGCCGGTGGCAGCGTGACGATCGCGGCGCCGAAGGGAACGCCTGCGCCCGCGGCGGCGAGGATGACCATCAGCAGGCCGCCCACCTCCAGCACGGTGAAGACCGCCGCCACCACGACCGATTCGAGGATGCCCCAGGCCGCGACGAGGCCAAGGCCAAGCACCACCACGACGATGATCGCCTCCCGCGGCCATCCGGTGAGCGCGTGGATGTAGCCGGCAGCCCCGAGGGTCACCGCGGCCGATGAGACGATGCCGACGAGCAGCGTCATGAGCCCGGTCAGGATCGAGACCAGCCGCGACCCGAAGGCCTCGCGCAGATAGGCGGCTTCGCCAGCGCTGACGGGGAAGCGGGTGCAGAGTTCGGCATAGGAGGCCACCGTCAGCGCCATGACGATGGCGGCCATGGCGAAGGCCCAGGGCGCATGGGGCCCTGCCCGTCCGGCAACCGCGCCGACCAGGACATAGATGCCGGCGCCGACGGTGATGCCGACGCCATAGAGAACGAGGAGCGTGAGGCCCAGCCGCCGCTTGAGGGCCGGCGGACCGGGGGGCGCAGGCGGGGATGGGTGGATCATCACCCACCTTGGCGCAAAACGATGGCGGCGTCGATTGACGCCCCGCAAGGTCAGGCGGCGGCGAGCGCCTTCTCGATGGCGGCCAGCGCCTCGTCGGCCTTGCTGCCGTCCGGACCACCGGCCTGGGCCATGTCCGGGCGACCACCGCCGCCCTTGCCGCCCAGCGCCTCCGAGCCGAGGCGCACGAGGTCCACGGCGTTGACGCGGCCGGCGAGATCCGGGGTCACGCCGACGACGATGCCGGCCTTGCCATCCTCGGTGACGCCGACAATCGCGACGACGCCGGAGCCGACCTGCGCCTTGCCGGCATCGGCGAGGCCCTTGAGGTCGCGCATGTCGATGCCGGTGACGCTCTTGGCCAGCAGCTTGAGGCTGCCGACGGTCTTGATCGGATCGGCGCCGGCCGCGCCGCCGCCCATGGCGAGCTTCTTCTTGGCCTCGGCGAGTTCGCGCTCGAGCCGGCGGCGATCCTCGACCAGGGCCTCGACGCGCGCCTCGACATCGCCGACGGAGGTCTTCACCAGCGCGGCGACGGCCTCGAGCTTGCGGGCCTGCTCGGCAAGGTGGCGGCGCGCGGCATCGCCCGTCATGGCCTCGATGCGGCGCACGCCGGCCGCAACCGCGCCCTCACCCACCACGGTGACGAGGCCGATATCGCCGGTGCGGGCGACATGGGTGCCGCCGCAGAGTTCGACCGACCAGCCGGAGGCGTTGGAGCCTTCCGGCGTCGGGCCCATGGAGACGACGCGAACCTCGTCGCCGTACTTCTCGCCGAAGAGCGCGCGGGCGCCGGAGGCCACCGCCTCCTCCTGGCCCATCAGGCGGGTGACGACGGGGGTGTTGGCGAGGAGCACGCGGTTGGCGAGGTCCTCGACCGCGGCGAGCTCATCATCGCCGATCGGCTTGTTGTGGGAGAAGTCGAAGCGCAGCCGGTCGGGCGAGACCAGCGAGCCCTTCTGCGCGACATGGTCACCGAGCACCTGGCGCAGCGCCTCGTGCAGGAGGTGCGTGGCCGAGTGGTTCGAGCGGATGGCGGAGCGGCGAGCATGGTCGACGCTGAGCAGCACAGGCTGGCCGGGGGCGAGGCGCCCCTCGGTGACGGAAACCACATGGACGAAGAGATCGCCGAGCTTCTTCTGGGTGTCGGTGACCTCGGCGCGGAAGCCCTCGCCGGCCATGGTGCCGCGATCGCCCTGCTGGCCACCGGATTCGCCATAGAAGGGCGTCTGGTTGACGACGACGAGGCCGGTCTCGCCGGCGGCGAGCGCGGCAACCTCGGCGCCGTCCTTCAGCACGGCGAGGATCTGGCCCTCGGCGGTTTCCGTGTCATAGCCGAGGAACTCGGTGGCGCCGGTCTTTTCCTTGACGGAGAACCAGACCGTGTCGGTGGCGGCCTCGCCGGAGCCCGCCCAGGCGGCACGCGCCTTCTGCTTCTGCAGCTGCATGGCGGCGTCGAAGGCGCCGGTATCGACGACGATGCCGCGCGGGCGCAGCGCGTCCTGCGTCAGGTCGAGCGGGAAGCCGTAGGTGTCGTAGAGGGTGAAGGCGGTCTCGCCGGAGAAGGTCGCGCCCTCCGAAAGGCCGGCCGACTCGGTGTCGAGGATGGTGAGGCCGCGCTCCAGCGTCTTGCGGAAGCGGGTCTCTTCGAGCTTCAGGGTCTCGGTGATCAGCGCCTCGGCGCGAACCAGCTCGGGATAGGCCTGGCCCATCTCGCGCACCAGCGTCGGCACGAGCTTGTGCATCAGCGGATCCTTGGCGCCCAGCAGCGAGGCATGGCGCATGGCGCGTCGCATGATGCGGCGGAGCACGTAGCCACGGCCCTCGTTGGAGGGCAGCACACCATCGGCGACGAGGAAGGAGGAGGCGCGCAGGTGGTCGGCGATGACCCGGTGCGAGACCTTCTGGGCGCCGTCCGGCTCGACGCCGGTCTCCACCGCCGAGGCGCCGATCAGCGCCCGCATCAGGTCGATCTCGTAATTGTCGTGGGTGCCCTGCAGGACGGCGGAGATGCGCTCCAGGCCCATGCCGGTGTCGATGGAGGGACGCGGCAGGTTGGTGCGGATGCCGCCGGCCTGCTCCTCGTACTGCATGAAGACGAGGTTCCAGATCTCGATGAAGCGGTCGCCGTCGGCCTCGGCCGAGCCGGGCGGGCCGCCCCAGATCTTGTCGCCGTGGTCGTAGAAGATCTCCGAGCAGGGGCCGCAGGGACCCGTGTCGCCCATCCGCCAGAAATTGTCGGAGGTCGGGATGCGGATGATCTTGGAATCGGGAAGGCCGGCGATCTTCTTCCACAGGCCGAACGCCTCGTCGTCCTCGGAGAAGACGGTGACGAGCAGGCGCGAGACGGGAAGCTCGTACTCCTTGGTGATGAGGTTCCAGGCGAGCTCGATGGCGCGATCCTTGAAATAGTCGCCGAACGAGAAATTTCCGAGCATCTCGAAGAAGGTGTGGTGCCGGGCGGTGTAGCCGACATTGTCGAGATCGTTGTGCTTGCCGCCGGCGCGCACGCATTTCTGCGCGGTGGTCGCGGTGGAATAGGGCCGCCTCTCGACGCCGGTGAAGACGTTCTTGAACTGCACCATGCCGGAATTGGCGAACATCAGCGTCGGGTCGTTGCGCGGCACGAGCGGCGAGGACTCGACGACGGAATGGCCGTTCTTGCCGAAGAAATCGAGGAAGGTCTTGCGGATCTGGTTGACGCCGGTCATGGCCGAAACGCTGGTTGGGCCGCCCCGATCGGGGGCCGCCTGAGAAAAAAGGTCGGCGGGTGTTCTAGAGCATTTTTTTCGAAACGGAACCGCTTATCGCGGGGGACGGCGTCGCAGCGCATCGCCCTCGGAAGGGACGGGCCGAGGCCAGCCTGGTGAGCGGGAGCGCGCGGGTCGCGCCCCAAGGCCCCCTCGCCGGTCCCGAAAACGACGAAGGCCGGGACTAACCCGGCCTTGCCTCATAACGCTGTCGCCATGCCCCACAGGGGGACTGGACGGACGGGAACAGCCTCAATCCGGGCTGTCGGCGTCGCCGTCCGGATCGACCTCGCCGAGGATCTTCTCGGCGATGAGGCCGGCATTCTGGCGGATCGCGGCCTCGATCTTGGCGGCCATGTCCGGGTTCTGCTTGAGGAAGGCCTTGGCGTTCTCGCGGCCCTGGCCGACGCGCTGGCTGTCATAGGAGAACCAGGCGCCGGACTTCTCGACCACGCCGGCCTTGACGCCGAGGTCGATGAGCTCGCCCATCTTCGAGACGCCCTCGCCGTACATGATGTCGAACTCGACCTGCTTGAAGGGCGGCGCCAGCTTGTTCTTCACCACCTTCACGCGGGTCTGGTTGCCGACCACCTCCTCGCGATCCTTGATCGCGCCGATGCGGCGGATGTCGAGGCGCACGGAGGCGTAGAACTTCAGCGCGTTGCCGCCGGTGGTCACCTCCGGCGAGCCGTACATGACGCCGATCTTCATGCGGATCTGGTTGATGAAGATCACCATCGTGTTCGACTTGGAGATCGAGGCGGTGAGCTTGCGCAGCGCCTGACTCATCAGACGGGCCTGCATGCCCGGCTGGTTCTCGCCCATCTCGCCCTCGAGCTCGGCCCGCGGGGTGAGGGCCGCGACCGAATCGACCACCACCACGTCCACCGCGCCGGAGCGCACCAGCGTGTCGCAGATCTCCAGCGCCTGCTCGCCGGCATCGGGCTGGGAGATGAGGAGCTCGTCGAGGTTCACCCCGAGCTTGCGGGCATAGACCGGGTCGAGCGCATGCTCGGCATCGATGAAGGCGCAGATGCCGCCCTTCTTCTGCGCCTCGGCGATGGTGTGCAGCGCCAGCGTCGTCTTGCCCGAGGATTCCGGCCCGTAGATCTCGACGATGCGGCCGCGCGGCAGGCCGCCGATGCCGACCGCGATGTCGAGACCGAGCGAGCCGGTCGAGACCGTTTCGATCTCGATCGACTTGTCGCTCTTGCCGAGCCGCATGATCGAGCCTTTGCCGAAGGCGCGCTCAATCTGGGAGAGAGCGGCGTCCAGCGCCTTGGTCTTGTCCATGGATGAACCTTCGACGAGTCGCAGTGCGGCCTGACTCATGGCTGTCGTTCCCCTCCGCTGGCAAGGCCTTCGGCCCAAAACCTCTGATACCCCACAATGTACATGCTTTGTTCTCGTTCGCAAGTTCTTTTTTCGTTCTCGTCCGAACGGCCGATCCGCCGGTCCCGGCAGCCCTGATGCGGCGGGCTGCCGCAGGTGCCATTCTCGTCGCCGAGGCGGCCCCTCAAGAGGCCGGCCCGACCGGAGGAACCCATGACCGACATGACCGAACCGAAGGCCGCGCGCCGGCCCCGACTGAACCGCCGCGTCTTCACCGGCTGCGCCCTCTGCGCCGTCGCCGGCTTCGCCGCCACCGGCCTCGCCACATCGGCCTCAGCCCAGGGCGCGCCGCCCGCCGGCGGCCTCACCCGCAAGGTCCTGTCGCAGACCGATGGCCCGGCGCCGGGCTATGTCACCATCATCGCCGAGGTCGAGATCAGCCCCGGCGCGGTGGTCGCGCCCCACACCCATCCCGGCATCGAGACCGGCTATGTGCTGGAGGGCGAGGTCGAGCTGCCGATCCAGGGCGTCGGCACGCGCAACCTCAAGGCCGGCGATGCCTTCCAGATCCCGCCCGGCACGGTCCATGGCGGCGGCAAGGCCAGCGCGGCCAAGGTCAAGATCGTCAGCACCTTCGTGGTGGAGAAGGCCAAGCCCCTCGCCTCCCCGGCCTGACCTCGTACGCACTTTGGAACGACTTCAATTCGGTCCGGCGCTGGGCTAGAGAAGCCGCGGTGCCGGGCCGCCGACCGCCCGCCGAGCGCTGGCCGCGGCACCTCCTGCAGAGGCTCCGCCCATGAACGCTCCGCTCGCCGCCGGCTCCTACTCGCTCTTCCCCCTCGGCAAGGACGAGACCCCCTACCGCAAGCTGACCTCGGAGGGCGTGCGGGTCGAGACCGTCCTCGGCAAGGAGGTGCTGGTGGTGGAGCGCGAGGCGATCCGGCTTCTGTCCGAGCAGGCCTTCATCGACATCAACCACCTGCTGCGCCCCGGCCATCTCGCGCAGCTCCGCCGCATCCTCGACGACCCCGAGGCGACCGCCAACGACAAGTTCGTCGCCTATGACCTCCTGAAGAACGCCAACATCGCCGCCGGCGGCGTGCTGCCCATGTGCCAGGACACCGGCACCGCCATCATCATGGGCAAGAAGGGCCGGCTGGTCTGGACCGAGGGCGAGGACGAGGCGGCGCTCGGCCAGGGCGTGCTGGACGCCTATGCCAAGAAGAACCTGCGCTACTCGCAGGTGGCGCCGATCTCCATGTTCGAGGAGAAGAACACCCGCAACAACCTGCCCGCCCAGATCGAGATCTATGCGGAGGGCGAGGACGCCTACAAGTTCCTGTTCATGGCCAAGGGCGGCGGTTCCGCCAACAAGAGCTTCCTCTTCCAGGCCCCGCCGTCCATCCTCACCCATGACCGGATGATCAAGTTCCTCCACGAGAAGATCCTGACGCTCGGCACGGCCGCCTGCCCGCCCTATCACCTCGCCATCGTCATCGGCGGCCTCTCCGCCGAGCACACGATGAAGACGGCGAAGCTCGCCTCGGCCCGCTATCTCGACGCCCTGCCGACTCAAGGGTCGGAATTCGCCCATGCCTTCCGCGACCTCGCCATGGAGGCCGAGGTCCACAAGCTGACGCAGGCCATGGGCGTCGGTGCGCAGTTCGGCGGCAAGTATTTCTGCCACGACGTCCGCGTCATCCGCATGCCGCGCCATGGCGCCTCGCTGCCCATCGCCATCGCCGTCTCCTGCTCGGCCGACCGCCAGGCGTTGGGCAAGATCACCCGCGACGGCGTCTTCCTCGAGGAGCTGGAGCATCATCCCGCCCAGTACCTCCCCGAGGTCGACGAGGCCGCGCTCGGCGGCGATGTCGTCAAGATCGACCTGACCCGGCCGATGTCCGAGATCCTCGGCACGCTGTCGCAGCATCCGATCAAGACGCGCGTCTCGCTCACCGGCCCGATGATCGTCGCCCGCGACGCCGCCCATGCCAAGATCCGCGAGCGGCTCGACCGCGGCGAGCCCATGCCGGACTATTTCAAGAACCACCCGGTCTATTATGCCGGCCCCGCCAAGACGCCGGAGGGCTATGCCTCCGGCTCCTTCGGCCCGACGACGGCCGGCCGCATGGACGGCTTCGTCGACCAGTTCCAGGCCGCCGGCGGCTCCATGGTCATGCTCGCCAAGGGCAACCGCTCCCGCGAGGTGCGCGAGGCCTGCGCCAAGCATGGCGGCTTCTATCTCGGCTCCATCGGCGGCCCGGCCGCCCGCCTCGCCCAGGACTGCATCAAGAAGGTGGAAGTCCTTGAGTATCCCGAGCTCGGCATGGAGGCGATCTGGCGCATCGAGGTGGAGGACTTCCCCGCCTTCATCGTCGTCGACGACAAGGGCAATGACTTCTTCAAGGAGCTGAACCTCGGCTGACCCGCGGACAATTCCGAATACACAGCGCATGAGCGAGGGAATACTGTTGATGCTGAGGCCTGATTCGGCCGGGTGACGGGAGGATCGCGGCAGGCGCATCCTCTCCTGGTCCTGGTCAGTGTCCTCCAGGCAGTGCCGCAGCAGCGCATCATGCCATCGGCCGATCTCCCGCCCCGTGCGGGAGCCATGCCGGCGCACAGACTGAGCCTTCCCATCTCGCCGCGCGCGACGGCGTTCAGACCGCCCATCGTGGCGATCCCTGCGCGGCTGCGCAGCGTCACCGCAGGCCGCCCCCTGGCGGCCGAGCGGCGGGCAGGAGACGGCTGTTCGGCCGCCAGGCGCTCATCCGTTGCGTTTCCGTTGCGAAACATGCCGTCGCCGGCCCGGAACATCGGAGAAACGGCACGGGTTCATGCATGACGCCAGACCCGGAGGGACACGCCATGCGCATCGCCCAGACCGCCATCGCCCATCAGGCTTTCGGCAAGCCGACCTTCGCCAAGGCCCGCGCCCAGAGCGCCGACGCCCATGGCCTCGCCCTAATCGCCGCCGCCCTGGTGGCCGCCACCGCCGTCGCCTTCCTCGCCATGGTCTTCACCGCCTGGCCCTCGCAGGCCTCGACGCTACCCTGCGGCGAGCGGCTCGCCGCGGTCGAGACCGAGATGCACCGCAGCCTCACCGCCGCGGAGAGCCTCGGCGATGCCACGGCCGCCGACCATTGCACCGCCGCCAAGGCGCATCTCGCCTCGCTCACCCTGGCGACCGGCGCCATCGACGCCTGCACCTCCGGCGCCGAGCGGACCGCCAAGATCGGCCTCCTACGCCAGTCCCGCATGGAATGGCAGGGCGTCGTAGCCCATGGATGCCGCTGAGCGGCCATCGATCCTCATGCGCCCGGCCCTGCTGATCATCGCCATCCTCGCCGCTGGCGCGCCAGCGCAGGCCGCCGGCCAGTGCAACACCGACCTTGCCGCAACCGACGGCCAGCTGCGGCAGGCCCTCTCAAGGCTCGAGGCCAGCGCCAACCGGCCCATGCCGCAGCGCTGCCTCGTCTTCCGCGATCATGTCCGGGTGATGCAGGCGGCGAGCGACACGTTCCGACGCTGCCTGACCGGCTTCGCCGCCCGCGAGAACATCGGGCAGATGCAGGGCTCGATCGCCGACTGGAACGAGATCATCGCCCGCAACTGCCGCTGATCCGTCAGGCGCGGGTCTGCTCCTTCACCGCCTCGATCAGCTGCTTGAGCGAGAAGGGCTTCGGCAGGAAGGCGAAGGACTGACCCTCCGGCAGGTCGTTCTTGAATGCCTCTTCGGCATAGCCGGAGACGAAGATCACCTTGATGTCCGGATTGGACTTGCGCAGCTCGCCGAGCAGGGTCGGGCCGTTCATTTCCGGCATGACCACGTCGGAGACGACGAGGTCCACCGTGCCGCCATGCTCGGCCATGACCTCCAGCGCCTCGACGCCGGAACCGGCCTCCAGCACGGTGTAGCCGCGGGAGATGAGGGCGCGCGAGGCGAAGGCGCGCACCGCCTCCTCGTCCTCGACCAACAGGATCGTGCCGGGACCCGTCTCTTCGCGGGCAGCGGGTGGCGGCGGCGGCGCGGCGGCCTCGGAGGGCGCGGCGGAGGCCTCGGCGGCCGGAGCCGGCTCCGCCGGAGCGATAGGCGGGGCCGCCGGGGCGGCCTCGTCGCCGCCCGAGACGAGCATGGCGGCGGGGGCGGCCGGCGTGCGCTCGGGCGCCACCGGCGGCGCGACCACGACCGGCTCCTCGCCCTCGACATGGCGCGGCAGGAAGATCCGGAAGATCGTGCCGCGGCCGACCTGGCTGTCGACGAAGATGTAGCCGCCGGACTGCTTGACGATGCCATAGACCGTGGAGAGGCCGAGGCCGGTGCCCTTGCCGACATCCTTGGTAGAGAAGAACGGGTCGAAGATCTTCTGCTTGATGTCGTCGGGAATGCCGGTGCCGGTGTCGGTCACCTCGATCATCACCGAATCCGTCTCCGGCATCTCCACCGGATCGTCCTTGGACCGGTGGCGCGCCACCTCGCCCGCCGGGACATTGGCGGTGCGGATGGTCAGCTTGCCGCCATCGGGCATGGCGTCGCGGGCGTTCACCGCAAGGTTCAGGATCACCTGCTCGAGCTGGGTTACGTCGGCGCGGATCGGCCAGAGGTCGCGGCCATGGACCATGTCGAGGCCAACCCGCTCGCCGAGCGAGCGCCGCAGCAGCATGGAAATGTCGGAGAGCACGTCGCCGAGCTGCACGACCTGCGGCCGCAGCGTCTGCTTGCGCGAGAAGGCCAGCAGCTGGCGCACCAGGCTCGCCGCGCGGTTAGCGTTCTGCTTGATCTGCATGACGTCGTTGAACGACGGGTCCGCCGGCTTGTGGTCCATCAGCAGCAGGTCGGCATGGCCGATGATGGCCTGCAGCACGTTGTTGAAGTCATGCGCCACGCCGCCGGCAAGCTGGCCGACCGCGTTCATCTTCTGCGACTGGGCGAACTGCTCCTGCAGCTGGCGCAGCTCGGTGGTCTCCACGGCATAGACGATGGCCGCCTCGCCGGGCTGCTCCGGATCGTCCACCGGCGCCACGAAGAAATGGCAGAAGCGGTTGCCGTCGCCCTGGAAGGCGGCATCGACCGGGGCCAGGTCGCCCTTGCCGGCGGCGGCCTCGCCGATGGCCTGGATGAGGAGCGGGCGCGAGCTCTCCTTGACCAGCGACAGGATCGACCGCGGCCCGACCTCGGTGGTCGGCGCGACCTCGGCCAGCATTCGCGCGAAGATCGGGTTGGCGCGGCCCACATGGCCGTCGCGGTCGACGGTGGCGATGCCCAGCGGCGAGGAGTTGAAGAAGCGGGCGAAGCGTACTTCCGCCGCGCGCAGGCTGTCGCCGCTGTCGGTGCCGCGGCCGCGGTTGATGACGAGGGTCCGTGAGGCGCCGGGCGTGCCGTCGGCGGAGAAGGCGACCTTGTGGAGCAGGCGCACCGGCAGGGCCTCGCCGGAGCGGCGCTTCATGTCGATGTCGAAGGTCGCCGTGGTGACGTCGGAGGGCTTGGCCGGAACGGTGCGCAACAGCGCCGCCGCATCGGCGGCGAGGATGTCGGCCAGCGCCAGGCCCCCCGGGCCGACCTCGGTCAGGTCGTGGTCGAGCCAGCCGGCGAGCGTGGCGTTCATGTAGCCGATCTCGCCATCCGGCTCCATGGAGAAGAAGCCGGCGGGCGCGTGGTCGAGGAAGTCGATGGCCTTTTGCAGCGTCTCGAAGGCGCTCTCGGCGCTGGCGCGGTCGCGGGTGATGTCCTCGACCGTCCAGACGCTGGCGCGGGCGGCGCCGCGGACGCGCTCGGCGCCTTCCCCGCTCAGGGGACGGACCTTGAGGCGCAGCCAGCGTGGCTCGGGGCCGTCGGCGCGGCGGACCTCCTCCTGGTGGCGGCGGCCCTCGCGGGCGGCCTGCGACAGGCGGTAGATGGCCTCGGAGATTTCCGGTGCCCCGGTGAAGGCGCGCTCGACGCCGCGCACGTCGTCCTCGCCGGTCGCCCCGGTCATGGCGAGATAGGCGGGGTTGGCATAGAGGACGCGGCCCGAGGGCTCGCTGACCACCAGCGCCTCGCCGGCGCTGGCGGCGATCGCCTTGGTCACGTCGTTGCGCCCGTCCTCGGTGGCGAAGCGCAGGATGCCCGAGGCATAGGCGAAGAGCGAGAAGACGCCGCAGACCGCAAGCGTCGCCAGAAGGCCGATCACATAGGGATAGGCATTGTCGCGGCCGATCATTAGGAAGAACAGGGCCGCGCCGACCAGCACCACCGCGACGACGAGCACCATGGCGGTCGAGCCGGCCTGATCCGACCGGTCCACGGAACGGCGTCCGCCGGCGCGGGCGGCGGCATCGGCACGGGCGGTCTTTTCGGCGAAGGCCATGGCGTCGGGTGTGCCGCTGTTGCTGGATCGGACGCGAGAATCCCGGCGAGTGATTCTCAACTCTAGTGGTGCCGCTTCGCCGCCCCCGAGGCAAGGGCGGCAGGGCCACGGCGAGGGGCAAATTGCGCCGGGAGCGCCGGGGCGGCTGGCCTCAGCGGAGCGTCCCCTTGAGCCGCATGACGTAGCCGATGACCTCGGCGACGGCGCGGTAGTGCTCTTCCTCGATCGGCTGGTCGATCTCGACGCTGGCGTGCAGGGCGCGGGCGAGCGGCACGTTCTCGACGATGGGCACGTCGTTGGCGGTGGCGATCTCGCGGATCTTCAGGGCGACGAGGTCCATGCCCTTGGCGACGCAGACCGGCGCGGCCATGCCGGGCTCGTATTTCAGCGCCACGGCGAAGTGGGTCGGGTTGGTGACGACCACGGTGGCGTTGGGAACGTTGGCCATCATCCGCTTGCGGGAGCGTTCGCGGCGGATCTGCTTGATCTTCGCCTTGATCTCCGGGTTACCGTCGGACTGCTTGAACTCCTCCTTGAGCTCCTGGATCGACATTTTCTGCCGCGTGTACCAGCGCTGGTACTGGTAGACGTAGTCGGCAATGGCGATGATGGCGAGGATCGCCACGACCGCCATCAGCACGTTCATGACCAGCGCGAACGTGTGGGGCAGCAGCATCTCCACGTCCATGCGGACCATGGCGTCGACGCTGGATCGCTGCGGCCAGAGGACGACGAAGATCACCGTGCCGACGATGCTGATCTTGGCGACGCCCTTGGCGAAGTTGACGATCGCATCCAGCCCGAAGATCCGCTTGAACCCCGCCAGCGGCGAGATCTTGGACATTTTCGGCTTCAGGCTCTCGGTCGAGAAGACCAGGCGGTGCTGCATCAGATTGGCGCCGACGCCGGTCAGGAACAGCGCCAGCATCGGCAGGCCCACCGCGACGACGATGGCGATGATGATCGAGATGAGAAGCTGCATCAGCGCCGACCGGTCGACCTGCAGCAGGTCGGCATTGGCGAGCAGGTTCTTCATGGGGACGGCAAGGCTGCCGGCGCTGCTCGCCCCCATGGTGGCGATGACGAGGGTGGAGATGAACAGCAGGAACCAGGCGACGAGGTCCTGGCTTTTCGCGACGTCGCCCTTTTTCAGAGCGTCGTCGAGCTTCTTCTGTGTGGGGTCGTGTGTTTTCTGGTCCTTGTCGTCATCGCCCTCGGCCACCGCATCACCTCCGGTTGACCGCCATCTCCCCCAGCACGCCCTCGAGCGAGCCCATGTAGTGGGCCATCATCACCGAGAGGACGAGGAGGAGGATGAGGAAGCCGACGCCGATGGTGACCGGCATGGCGATGAAGAAGACCTGCATCTGCGGCATGAGCTTGGACAGCACGCCGAGGCCGATGTTGAAGACCAGGGCGAAGACGAGGAAGGGGGCCGAGAGCTGGATGGCGATGACGAAGGCCTTGGCCATGACCATGGTCAGGAACTGCGCCGCATCGCCCGAGGCCGGCAGCACGCCCGGCCGGATGATGGTGAAGCTGTCGGAAATGGCGGCGATGACGAGGTGGTGCAGGTCGGTGGCGAAGACCAGCGCCACGCCGACCAGCGACAGGAACGTGCCGATGACGGCGCCCTGCTGGCCCTGGGTGGGGTCCACCTGCATGGCAAAGCCGATGCCCATGGCCTGGGCGATGACGACACCCGCGGTCAGCAGCGCCGAGACCGCGATGCGGCCGGCCATGCCCAGCGTGAAGCCGACCGCGATCTCCATGAAAAGCACCATGAAGACGCCGGCCGGGCGCGCCAGGTCGACCTCGTAGAGCGGGCGGTGGAGGGGAAAGAGCACGAGGGTGAGGAGGAGGGCGACGCCTAGGCGCACGCGCACGGGAAGCGACCTCTCGCCGAGGCCCGGCATCAGCGCCATCATCGTCCCGACCCGCGCGAAGACGAGCAGGAAGACGACGACCATCTCGGGCGAGAGCGGCAGGGTCACGGGAATCGCCCCTCCTGGAGCGGCCGGCGGCGCCCGCACTACGCGGACGCGCCGGATCCAAGCTGATTCACCCGCCGGAGACCACCTTCGCCATGATGCGCGCGGTGACGCCGTTCATCATGTCGCCCATGAACGGCAGAGCGATGATCATGGTGGCGAAGATGGCGAGGATCTTCGGCACGAAGACCAGGGTCTGCTCCTGGATCTGCGTCAGCGCCTGGATCAGCGAGACGATCACGCCGACCACGAGGCCGACGACCATCAGCGGAGCAGAGACCAGGATGACGGTGAGGATGCCGTCGCGGGCGACGTCGAGAATGTCGGCAGGGCTCATCGATCTCTCCTAGATCTGCATCCGCATGATTTCTTCGTAGGCCTGCACGACCTTGTCGCGCACCGAGACGAGCGCCTCGACGGCGACCTCGGTCTCGGCGACCGCGGTGACCACGTCGATGAGGTCGGCGCGGCCGGCGGCCATGGCGGCGGTGCGCTGGTCGGTCTGGCGCGCCGTCTGGTCGAGGTTCTGCACGGCGCCCCGCAGGAGGTCGCCGAAGCTGCCGCCCTGCCCTGTCGGGCGCGTCGCGGAGGTGTTGGGGGCGAAAAGCCGGGCCGCTGTTGCATAGGCATTGGCGGCAATCGAGGAGGAGGACATGGCCTTACGACCTCAGGAGTTCGATCGTGCGCTGGATCATGCGCCGGGTGGAGGTGACGACGTTGAGGTTGGCCTCGTAGCTGCGCTGGGCCTCGCGGAGGTCCATGCTCTCCACCAGCGAATTGACGTTGGGCACCTTGACGTAGCCGCGCGGGTCGGCTGCCGGATGGTTGGGGTCGTAGCGGGTGCGGAACTCGCTCTGGTCCTGCCGGACCGGGCCGAGCTGCACCGTGGTCGCCTGCAATTCGCGGTCGAAGGTGGTGCGGAAGGTCGGGATCTTGCGGCGGTAGGGATCGCCGCCCGGCGTCCCCGCGGTCGAATTGGCGTTGGCGATGTTTTCCGCCGACACGCGCATGCGCCCGGCCTGCGCGCGCATGCCGCCGGCGGCGATGCGGATCGACTTGAGGAAATCCTCGGACATGCGTCGTCTCCTCAGGCTTTCTTGCCGATAGCGGTGCGGATCAGGCCCAGCGAGCGCTGGTAGAGGCCGGCGACGGCCTGGTAGTCCATCTGGTTCTGCGCGACCTTGAGCATCTCGTCCTCGAGGTTGACGCGGTTGCCGTCGGGGGTGGCGACGAGGCCGGTATTGCGCCGGACCTCGAAGCGGTTCTGCACGGTGGAGCCGGTCGCGCCGATATGGCCCGGATCGGTCCTCACCGGCCCGACACCCGTGCTGGCGCCGGCGGAGGCCGCGGCGCGCACCCCGCCCCGCAGCATGGAATCGAAGTTCGGGGGCGCGAGGTCGCGGGCCCGGTAGTTCGGTGTGTCAGCATTGGCGACGTTCTCGGCCAGCAGCTTCTGCCGGTCCTGGTGCCACCGCATCCGGTTGCGGAGCATGGAGAAGATCGGCACGTCGCTGGTGGCCATGGCAGCCGATGTCCCCGCCCCTGTGGTAGGCAAAGGATGCCCACCACATGGTTAACGACCGGTTAACCGTTAAGGGACTTTCAACCTCTGGCCCGGCGGGTTAACCATCCGGCGAGGTCGAGATCGGCAAGGCTTGCCGGGTCTGTTAACCTCAACATAGTTTTAAGGCCTGCTCTCGGGGGCGGGCGTCGGGAATGCCACGGGATCGGTCTCGATGAATTATATCACCAATCTGCTCGGCCCGAACGCGCCGCTGGCCGCGACGTTCATCGTCGCTTTCGCCGCCGTTCTGGTGCTGATCGGACTGACGGCGTGGATCTTCCGCATTGTCCGCGGCCGTGGCCTCGGCATTGGCTCTGGCGGCCGTGGCCGCCAGCCGCGCCTTGCCGTGCTCGACTATGCCGACGTCGACCAGCGCCGCAAGCTGGTGCTGATCCGCCGCGACAATGTGGAGCATCTGCTGCTTCTCGGCGGCCCGACCGATGTCGTGGTCGAGACCTCGATCGTCCGTGGCGCCCCGGTCCAGGCCGCTGCCCTGCGCGAGGTCGCGGCGGCCCAGGCCCCCGTCTATGTCGAGCCTGACCCGCCCATGCCGCCGCAGCGGGCGTCCCTGCGCGAGGCTGCGCGCCAGGCAGCCGGCGAATTGCCGGCCCCCGCCCCGGCGCTGCGCCCCGAAGCCTCGCTGCGGATGCCCGAGCCGGCCCGTCCCGAACCGGCCCGCCCGGCCGCACAGCCCGCGCCGCAGCCGACCATGCGACCCGAGCCGACGCGGGCCCCGCCGCCTCCGCCGCCGGCACCGCCCGTGGCGCGGCCTGAAGTCGCCCGTCCCGACGTGCCGAAGATCACGCCCGTCGTCACCCAGCCCGTGCGGCCGGCAACGCCGACCCCGCCGCCCGCCGCGCCCGCCCGTCCGGCGAGCCCCGCCCCTGCCGCCGGCGCCGTCCCGGATGATGTCGCGGCCCGTCTCGAGGCGGCGCTGAAGAAGCCGATCGGTGCGACGCCCGCCGCCGCGAGCCCCGCCCCGGCCCGCCCGGCGGCCCCGCCGGCTCCCGCGCCGCGGCCGGGCGCATCTCCGTCGCCCGCCACGGCGCCGAAGAGCCTGTCACCCGACGAGAAATCGGTCTTCGACAGCCTGGAAGAGGAAATGGCCGCCCTGCTCGGCCGCGGCCCGACGCCGCCGAAGAGCTGAGGCACACCACAGCGCCGATGACGCGAGGGCTCCCCACCGGGAGCCCTTTGTCGTTCCGCGACCTGCCGCCGCGTGGCCGTCCACAGGCCCACCCGCCGCGACCTGCTAGACTCCGGCGACGATTCGCCCCGACGCAGGACGGCCATGGCCGCAGAAACCCCTCCCCGCAGGACCGACGCCCGCCCGGCACGCCGGCTGGCCGGCCTTGCCCTGCTCGCCGCGTCGGCGCTCGTCGCGGGGCCGGCTGTCGCGCAGGACGTCTCGATCAATCTCGGCCAGGGCGCCGGCGTGAACGAGCGCGTCATCCAGCTCATCGCGCTCATCACCGTCCTGTCGGTGGCGCCCTCCATCCTCATCATGGTGACGAGCTTCGTGCGGATCGCCGTGGTGCTGTCGCTGCTGCGCACCGCCATCGGCACCCAGACCGCGCCGCCCAACGCTGTCATCGTCGGCCTGTCGCTGTTCCTCACCGGCTTCGTCATGGCGCCGACGCTCCAGCAGAGCTACGACCTCGGCATCCGCCCGCTCATCGAGAACCAGATCGACGCGCCGCAGGCCTTCGAGCGCGCCTCCGGCCCCTTCCGCGAGTTCATGCTGAAGCATGTCCGCGAGAAGGACCTCGCCCTGTTCCAGGAACTCTCCCGCGAGGCCGTTCCTGCAACACCGCAGGAGGTGTCCTTCCGCGTGCTCGTGCCCGCCTTTATGATCTCCGAGCTGCGCCGGGCCTTCGAGATCGCCTTCCTGCTCTTCGTGCCCTTCCTGGTGATCGACCTCGTCGTCGCCTCGGTCCTCATGTCCATGGGCATGATGATGCTGCCCCCGGTGACGGTGTCGCTGCCCTTCAAGCTGATCTTCTTCGTCCTCGTCGACGGGTGGAACCTCGTCGCGGGAAGCCTGGTCCGAAGTTTCGGACCCTAGAGGCTTGCCTCAGCCCGGCCGCGGCGCGCCGCCGGCGCCCGACTGCTGCTGCGGCGTCGAGGCGGTGGGCTGCGAGGCGCCCGGCGTCTCGGTCGGATAGCGCTCGCGGTAGTTCTTGAGAAAGGCGTCGAGCGTGTCGCGGTCGGCGATCGACTTGGCGATCTCGCGATATTCCACCCCGCGCGCCTCGATCGGCGAGGTCACCACGTCGAAGGCGCGCTCGTCCGGCGTGCCGCGCATGGCGGCGCGATAGCGGCCGCGCAGCCGGTCGAGACCGAGCGTGTCGTCCACCAGCGCATAGCCGATGGCAGCGCGCAGGATGTGGCGGCGTTCCTCGTCGCCGAGGGCCCCGGCGCTGCGCGAGGCGACCCAGCGCTCGCTCTGCTCGGCCGATTCGCGATGGCGCTGGGCGCCCCACAGGATGTCGGCGCGCAGCATCTCCGCCTCGGGCGTGCGGATGCCGGCGATCATCTCCATGGCCTGCTCCGGCCGGTTCATGTCGGCATGGGCGCGGGCTTCGAGCAGGTAGCGCTGGTTGCGCAGCTCCTCGGGCAGTTCGGACAGGCGCGTCGTGCGCAGCACCTGGAGCGCTGCGGCCGGCTTGCGGTTCATCAGATGGACGAGGGCAAGGCGCGCGGCGACCTGCGAGCGTGCCGCGCCGGTGAGGCGGCGGTCGATCTGGTGCTGCAGCAGCGAGGCCGCCTGGTCGAGCAGGTCCATGCCCGCGAGCCGGTCGGCGAGGCGGCGGATGATCTCGTCGCCGCGGCGGCCCTGCGGGGTCATGTCGCGGAAGTCGTAGTAGAGCGCCAGCGCATCGACCGCCTTCATCTGGTCGGCGCTGCCCTCGAGGAACAGCCGCTCGAAATGGCGGGCGACATCGTCCTGCATGCCGCGCACCGATTCCGAACGCGGATGGACGCGCATGGCGAGCCGCATCGTCGTGAAGGCATCGCGGAACTGGCCCTGGTCGGCATAGAGCTTGGCGAGCAGGGCGAGCGTGCGCGCCTCGATGTCGTCGCCGCGCCAGGCATAGCTCTGCGCCTCCAGCTCCTCGATCGCCGCCTTGCGGTCGATGTCGCCGAGCTTGTGGCGCACGGCGAGGTGGCGCTGGTCGGCATCGGCGCGCGAGGGCAGGTCCGGGCCGTTGGCGGCGCGGGCATAGGCGATGAGCGCATCGCGCTCCTGGCCCCTGGCTTCGAGGAGGCGGCCACGCAGCAGGGCGAACTGCTGCTCGGCCTCCGGCGGCACGCCGATCTCCTGGAGCTCGGCGAGATGCTTGTCGGCGCGGTCGACCGCACCGGAATCGAGCGCCGCCGAGACTGCGCGGGTGAGAACCGCACGGGCGAGCGGATTCGGCAGCGTCGCAGGCGACACGTCGGCCGCCTCGAAGGCATCGTGCGCTTCCTTCGACCGTCCGTCCATGGCCAGCGCCGTCGCCCGCCACATCGCGATATCGGGCGCTGCCGACATGGCCGGATGGGAGAACTCGCGCAGCGCATCGGCCGGCCGGTGCATCATGATGGCGACGACGCCGCGCAGGCCCTGGATCGTGCCGTCCTCGGCGATGCGGCGATCCTGGCGGACGATGGCGTCGAGGACGGACTTGGCCTCGGCCCAGCGCTGCTGCGCCATGTAGAAGCGCACGAGTTCCAGCCGCTTGGCGGTACGCTGGGTCTCGTGGACGGCGGCGGCATTGGCGAGAAGGTCGCTCTCGCGGTCGCGGAAGGCGGCGCGCTCGTCGGCGGCCCAGAGTTCGAGATCGAAGGCGATGGTGCGCGGACGGCGCACCATGCGCTGCACGGAGGGCGGGCGGGCAAGGCCGGCGCTCAGTTGCAGGCCGAAGGGCCGGCCGATGGCGACGCTGTCACCGGAAATGGTCACCTGCAGGTCGTCGGCGATCGGCTGGACGACGAGGCCATGGCTGCCGGCGAGCGCCGAGAACTCGACGAAGTCGCGCTGCTGGACGAAGGAGCGGGCCGGTCCCGCGCCGGTGACGACGAGCAGCGTGTCGCCGGCCAGCGGATCGGTGAGGCGATGGACCGAGCCGGCATTGGGGAAGTCGACGGTCGCGATGAGGCGGTCGCCCTGGTCGCTGGCGCGGGTGAGATGCACCGGCCGAGGCGGCTCCAGCACGGTGTCCGCCAGCGTCACGATCCAGGCCAGTCCGTCGCGGCCGGCAGAGGCGAGGCTGGCGCGCTCGAGGCCGATCCGTACCGCGATGCCGGAGCGCGAGCGCGAGGCGTCGACGGAGGAGAAGATCCCGGCGGCCTCGGCCTGCAGGCCGGCCAGCGCCACGTCCTCCAGCGTGTCGAAGACCAGCCACAGCGTGTCGCCGCGCTGGAACACCGCGCCGGGCGTCTCCTTGGTGAAGGGCACGAGGATGCGGATCGTGCCACCCGCGCGGCGCGCCTGGACGGCGACGGGACCGGCCGGACCCGGGGTAGCGGCGGGGCGAGGCGCGGGCTCGGCCGTCTCGACCGGCGGATGCTCGGGCGCGGGCGCCGGCGAGCGCTCGACGGGGAGCGGTGCGGCCGCAACGGGCGCGGAAGCGGCCGGCGCCATCACCGCCGGGGCGGCGGGCGGAGCGGGAGGTGCACTCGCAAGGCGCGGCGCGGGAGGCGGCGCTGGCATCGGCATCGCCATCGGCGGAACCGGCGGCGGGGCAAGCGGCGGGGTCGGCACGTTGCCAGGCAGGACCATGGCCGAGGGCGGCGCGGCGCTGGGCGCGCGGGCGGCGGGGGCCGCCGCAGACGAACGGCCGCCGGGCGTCGGCTGGCCGCCCCGCATGGTCAGGTCGAGGACATAGGTCCCCTCCTCCCGGAAGGCGCGCACATCCGCCTGCGGCGAGACCGCCATGCGGAACACCAGCTCGTCGGCGCCGGTATCGGCCTCAATCTCGCTCACGAAGGGCGGCAGCGCGTCGCGCACATGCTTCAGTTCGGCGGTGAAGGGCTTGGCGATACGCAGAGTCAGCCGGTCGCCGGCGCGGTCGATGGCGACGCCCACCGGCTCGGGCAGCGAGAAGACGAAACGCGAGAAGGTCGGATGGTTGCCGACCCGCACCGTGACGGGCGGCAGGGCCCGCGCCACCCGCTGGGCCTCGGCCAGGCGGGCGCGGCGCTCGGCATCACGGGCGCGGCGGGTGAGCTCCTCGACGATCTCGTTGGGCAGGCCGGGCGGGCCGCCGCGCCAGCTGTCGGGCAGCAGGTCGACGAAGAGCCGCTCGCCGGCCTCCATGGAATTCACGGTGACGCGCTGGGACAGGGCGAAGCGCAGCGACTTGCCGTCGGGATCGCGCCGGACGGCGGTGACATAGTCGCTGAGCTGCGTGGTCAGCTGGTTGACTTGCATCTCCACGGCGCGGGGAAAGCTGATCACCAGCACGCCGCCGGTGACCTTCACCTCGGCGGAGAGCGGCTGGTCGAAGGAGAAGACCAGGCGGGCATGGCCGCCGGAGGTCGAGGCAGCAACGTCAGCCTTGGCGGCAGGCGGGGTCGGCGCGGCAGAAGCGGCGGGCGCGACAGGGGCTGCCGCAGGCGGCGCGGGCCGGGCGGTCTGGGCTTCGACGGCGGCGACGGAGACATGACAAAACAGGGCGGCTGTCAGGCCGGCCCGCGTCAAACGCCTCACGCACCATGCGTTCCCGTCCATGGGATCGCCACTCGACCCTTCCGCCTGTTCCGGGGAACAGGCTTGCAGGCGCTCCATGCCCCCGCTGTCGGCGCATCATGGACAGGCGTGATTAACACCGCGTTGCGGTCACCGGGTAGGGCGGCCTTCGATCTTCGGCAGCGTGTCCGGCGAGACCGAGCGCGGGTCGGCGGCGGCCTGCTGCTGCGGCCGGCGGGCAAGCTCGGTGGTCAGGCGCTTGGCCGGCTCCGGCTGCATCTGGGCGATGACGTCGGCGAGCTTCGGCGGACGCATGGCGCGGGCCACCTCGATCAGGACGCTCATGTCGAGGCTGTCGAAGATGCGCGCCGCGTCCTTCGGCCGCATGGATTCGTACATGCTGACGACGCCGCGAAAGCGGGCCTGCTCGGCCTCGTCGCGGCGCTGCTCCAGCCCGGTGATGCGGGATTCCAGCTCGCGCAGCTCGTTGATCCGCTGCTCCATGCGCCGCTCGGTGGCGCGCAGCAGGTTCTCGCGCATTTCCAGTTCGCGCTGGCGGGTGTCCAGCTCCTGGCGGCGCTCCTGCAGGCGCTCGAGGATGGCGCGCTCGGACGAGGAGATGGCCGGCGGCTGATTGGCCGGGACGGCCTGGGGCGGCGGCGGGGGCGGCGCGGCTGCAGCCGGTGCGGCGGCTGGCGTCGCGCCGGTCACCAGATTGGCGTCGGCCGGCGACTCGATGCCCGGGATCGAGGTGTCCTGCGCCCTCACCGTGCGGGGACCGGCCATGTCGCCACTGAGCAGCCCGACGGCCTTCAGGAAGAGCAGGCCGCCGGCGGCGAAGGTGACGATCGGCAGAAGGCGCAGGTCCCGCATGGAGCCCTCCTCAGGCAGCGCGCGTCTGGACGCGGGCGGCGAAGGCCTTGGCGGCGGCGAGGGTCGAGGCGGCGCTCGCGCCCTGCCCGTCCACCGGCTCGCGGACCAGGACCGGCACGATGGGCTCCACCGCCGGGATGGGCGAGCGGGCCTTGCCGGCGTCCCGGGCGGCCTCGGTGATGCGGCTGATGCGGTCGACGACCACCTGGCCGGCCTTCACCTCGCGCTCGATGTCGACGAGGAAGCGCTCGGCGGTGCGCAGCCGCTCGCCGAGCGTGCCGTCGCATTCGCGCACCGTGACCTTGAGGCCCTGGATCGCCCGCTCGGCGATCTCCGTGGCGGTGATCAGCTCGGCGATGGTCGCCTTCAGCGACTGCTCGTCGGAGCGCAGCCGCATGAGCCGCCGGTTGAGGGCCACGCAGTAGGCGATGGTGGCCACCAGCAGGCCCGCCACCAGCAACTCGATCATCATGGACACGGTGAAGCTGCTCATCACGTCTCCTGTCCGCCCGAGGACACCTGCTCGAACTGCGCCATGGTGGTTCGGCCCCGCCGCAGCGGCTTCTGGATGCGCACCGCGACCTTGTCGCCGACCCGGCCCATGCGTCCCTCGGTGAGGGTCTCGTCGCCGCAGCGCACCTTCACCAGGGCGTCCGGCTTCATGTCGAGGACGAGCGTGTCCCCCACCTTGAGGTTCATCAGCTTGCGCAGCGGGAATTCGCTCTCGTAGAGCACGGCCTCGACATGGGTGCGGGCCTGGAAGATTTCGGTGGAGAGATGCCCCTCCCAGACCGGATCGCGGCCGAGCTTCTCGCCGACGAAGGTCTGCATCAGGCGATCGCGGATCGGCTCCAGCGTCGCATAGGGCAGCAGCATCTCGATGGAGCCGCCACGCTCCTCCATGTCGATGCGGAAGCGGACGAGGATCGCCGCGTTATTGGGGCGCGAGATCGCCGCGAAGCGCGGGTTGGTCTCCAGCCGGTCGATCTTGAAGTTGACCGGCGAGATCGGACGGAAGGCGGCCTCGGCATCGGCGAGGATCACCTCGACCATGCGCTTGACGAGGCCCATCTCGATGGTCGTGTAGGGACGGCCCTCGACGCGGATGGCCGTGACGCCGCGGCGGCCGCCCAGGAGCACGTCGATGATCGAGTAGATGAGGCTCGAATCGACCGTGGCGATGCCGAAATTGTCCCATTCCTCCGCCTTGAAGATGGAGAGGATGGCCGGCAGCGGGATCGAGTTCAGGTAATCGGCGAAGCGCACCGCGTGGATGCGGTCGAGCGAGACCTCGACGTTGTCGGAGGTGAAGTTGCGAAGGCTGGTCGTGAGCAACCGCACCAGGCGGTCGAACACGATGTCGAGCATCGGCAGGCGCTCGTAGGCGACCATCGCCGAGTCGATGATGGCGCGGATGCCGCCATTGTCGGAAAGCGCCAGGTCCTCGATGGAGAAACCGAGGAGGTTGTCGATTTCCTCCTGGTTGAGGATGCGCTCGGCGCCGCCCTTGGAGCCGACACCGACATGGGCCATGCCGTCTTCGCCGACGGTCTCCCAGGACTGGGCGGCGTCGTTGCCGGTGGCGCCCTGCTCTTCGAGCGCCATGCCCCATTCGGCGGCAAGGGCGTCCTGGTCGATATCGCCTGCCATCGATCAGCCCGTCACTGCACGACGATTTCGCGGAACAGCACGGCGTTCACCCGTGCCGGATGGACGGCGGTGTTGACGCGCCGGGTGAGCTCGTCGCGCAGGCGGAAGATGCCGGCCGAGCCCTCGATGTCCGAGGGGCGCATTTCCCTAAGGTACAGCTGGAAGGCATCCACCACGCGCGGCATGATCGGCTTGATCTGGTCGGCGACCTTGGTGTCGGAAACCTCGAGGGCGACCTTCACCCGCAGATATTGCGGGCGGTCCTGGCCGACCGACAGGTTCACGGTCATGTCCGGCAGGTCGACGAAGGCCACGGGCTTGGCGACCTCGACGGGCGCCGGCGCCGCGACCTGCTGCGGCTTCTTGCGCAGGAAGAAGAACCAGCCGCCACCACCGAGGGCCAGCACGAGCACGGCGGCCCCGCCCATCATGATGAGCTTCTTCTTGCCACCACCTTCGGCCGGGGCTTCGCCCTCTTCGCCGTCCTCGGCTTCGCCTTCGGCCTTTTTGGGTTTCTTCGCCATCACTTAGCGCCCCGGATTCTCATGTTGGGACAGTGGCGCCAAAATGGTTAACGGCCCGTTTACGACCGTTAAGGACCGGCAAGATTTGCCGGGACGAATGCGCCCCCTTGGTCGTTCGTGCCTAGTGGGAGGTTACCGCTTTCCTGACTTAAGTGGTTGATTTTCCTTTACTCGACCCTTTGGCACGGCTCCTGCGAAGACCTTTGCGGATCGCCGGACCCGTTTGGGAGAACGGCAAGGCGGTCCAGCTGGGGAGCACCGGCCCCGGATCATCTTGGGAGAGATGGTCCATCAAGGCCGGGATATCAGGGGATCGGTCCGATGGAGAACATTGGTCTGGTCGGTCTTTCGCGGCAGGTCGCCCTGCAGCGCGAGCTCGACGTCATTGCGAACAACCTCGCCAACTTGAACACCACCGGGTTCAAGCAGGACGACGTTGTCTTCGAAGAATACCTGATGCCTGTCGCGCGGGACGAAACGTTCCAGCGCGGTGCCGACCGGCGCATGTCCTTCGTCTGGGATCGCGCCACGGCGACCAATCTCGGCCAGGGCGGCATCACCCAGACCGGTAACGCGCTCGACGTCGCCATCAACGGCCGCGGCTATTTCGTCGTCCAGACGCCCGAGGGCGAGCGCTTCACCCGCAACGGCTCCTTCGAGCTGAACGCCCAGAACCAGCTCGTCACCAAGCAGGGCCAGCTCGTCATGGGCGAAGGCGGCCCCATCGTCTTCGAGGCCCGCGACGTCGGCATCACCATCGGCCGCGACGGCTCGGTCTCCTCCTCCGGCGGCATCCGTGGCCGCCTGCGCATCGTCGACGGCGACCAGCCGCGCGCCATGGAGAAGGAGGGCGACAACCTCTTCCGCCTCCGCGAGGGCCGCCGCGCCGAGACGGTCGCGCTGACCGACGTGCGCCAGGGCGCGCTCGAAAGCTCGAACGTCGTTCCCGTCCTTGCCCTGTCGCGGATGATCGAGGTCACCCGCGCCTACCAGTCGCTCGCCTCCAATCTCGAGCGGCACGACCAGATGCGCCGGGATGCGATCCGCTCCCTCGGCAACCCCACCTCCTGAGGAACCTGACCCATGCGCGCGCTCCACACCGCCGCCAGCGGCATGAAGGCCCAGGAGCTCACCGTCGAGGTGATCTCCAACAACATCGCGAACATGCGGACCACCGGCTTCAAGCGCCAGCGGGCCGAGTTCCAGGACATGCTCTACGACCACCAGCGCCGCGCCGGCACGCAGAACTCGCAGCAGGGCAACCTCCTGCCGGTCGGCATCTCCATCGGCTCCGGCGTCAAACCCGCCGGCACCTCGCGCATCATGACCCAGGGCAACGTGCTGGCGACGGAGAAGGACTACGACGTCGCCATCCGCGGTGAGGGCTTCTTCCGCATCCAGCTGCCCGACGGCCGCACCGCCTACACCCGCGACGGCTCCTTCGAGCGCAATGCCGATGGCCAGATCGTCACCGTCGACGGCTACCAGCTCGAGCCCGGCATCACCGTGCCGAACAACGCCACCGCCGTGACCATCAGCGCCGCCGGCGTCGTCCAGGCCACCCTGCCCGGCCAGACCGCCGCCCAGACCATCGGCCAGATCCAGCTCTCGCGCTTCGTCAACAAGGCGGGCCTGGAATCGATCGGCGACAACCTGTTCCTCGAAACCTCCGCCTCCGGCCAGGCCATCACCACCACGCCCGGCAACGAAGGCATGGGCCAGCTGCTGCAGAAGAACCTCGAACAGTCGAACGTGACGGCGGTGTCGGAAATCTCCGACCTCATCGCCGCCCAGCGCGCCTACGAGATGAACGCCCGCATCATCTCGGCGGCGGACCAGATGCTCCAGTCCACCTCGCAGCTGATGCGCTGAGCCATGCGGACCCTCAGGACCCTCCTCGCAAGCTTCGCCCTCGGCCTCGCCGCGGCGCCGGTGGCAGCCTTCGATGCGCCGCCCCGCCCGGTGCTGCGCCTCGAGGTCGCCGTCTCCGGCGAGGTCGTTCGCCTCGGCGACCTGTTCCAGAATGCCGGCCGTTTCGCCGACGTGCCGGTCTTCCGCTCGCCCGACCCAGGCCATACCGGCCAGGTTCCCGCCTGGCGCATCATCGAGGCGGCGCGCCGCGTCGGCCTCGAGCCCGAGACCGGCGACCGGAACCGCGAGGTCTCCATCACCCGCGATGCCCGCATCCTGCCGCTGGCCGAGATGGAGGAGCGGATCGCCATGGCGCTCGCCTCGTCCATGGGCCTGTCGGATTCGAACCGCGTCCAGGTCGCCTTCGACCGCGGCACCCGCCCCATCGCCGTGGAGAAGGGAGTCTCGGGCAGCCTCGACATCCTGCGCATCGAGCATGACCCCCGCACCGGCCGCTTCGAGGCCGTGCTCGGCATCGGCGGCTCGCCCCGCACCGACCGCAATGGCGGCTTCCGCGTCCAGGGCACGGCTGTCGAGCTGGTCGAATTCGTCGTGCTCGCCCGGTCCATCGGCCGCGGCGAGGTCATCCGCTCCTCCGACCTGGTGGTCGACCGCAAGCCGCGCACGCAGGTGCCAGCCCTCACCCTCGACACCGTCGTGAGCGCGAGCCAGGCCGTCGGCATGGCGGCGCGCCGCCCCATCGGTCCCGAGCGCCCCTTCCGCATGGCCGATCTGATGAAGCCCGAGCTCGTCGAGCGCAACGGCAACGTCCTCATCACCATGGAGATGCCCGGCCTGTCGCTGACCATGCGCGGCCGCGCGCTGGAGGCCGGCGCCGAGGGCGACATGATCCAGGTGGAGAATCTGCAGTCCCGCAAGCGGCTGCAGGCCACCGTCACCGGCCTCAACCGCGTCTCCATCACCCCGCCCGTCACCACCACCACCGCCGTCGCCACCGCGAGGACGCCGTGATGCCCATGCCCGCCATCCGCCGTCCCGCGTCAGGATCCGCCATGTTCGCCCGCAGCCAGCACAGCCTCCGCCCGCTCCTCCTCATCGCCGCCGGCCTGTCGGTCGCGGCCTGCGGCGCCCCGGACCGGCTGCGCAATGTCGGCCGCGCCCCGCAGCTCTCGGCGGTGGAGAACCCGCAGACCCAGCCCGGCTACCGGCCGGTCTCCATGCCCATGCCCGAGCCGCAGCCCGTCTCGCACAATCCCAATTCGCTGTGGCGCAACGGCTCGCGCGCCTTCTTCCGCGACCAGCGCGCCCAGCGCGTCGGCGACATCCTCACCGTCAAGGTGAAGTTCCAGGACCAGGCCAACGTCCAGAACACCACCAACCAGTCGCGCACCGGTTCGCAGACCATGGGCACGCCGAGCCTCTTCGGCGCCGAACGCCTCATCGCCCGCACCGGCGCCGATCCGGCGAGCCTCGTCTCGACCACCGGCACCAATTCGAACGAAGGCAAGGGCACGGTCACACGCTCCGAGACGCTCGCCACCAACGTCGCCGCCGTGGTCATGCAGGTGCTGCCCAACGGCAACCTCGTGCTGGAGGGCAAGCAAGAGGTGCGCGTCAATTTCGAGGTGCGCGAACTCATCGTCGCCGGCGTCGTCCGCCCGGAGGATATCGAGAGCGACAACACCATCGATTCCAACAAGATCGCCCAGGCCCGCATCGGCTATGGCGGTCGCGGCCAGATCACCGACCAGCAGCAGCCGCGCTACGGCCAGCAGGTGCTCGACGTCCTCCTCCCCTTCTGACCCTCCCCCTTCCCCAGCTCCCAGCCGTCCCCGCTCCCCAGGCGAACACGGCAAGTCCGGCGCCGCTCGCGTTCTCCCAACGCGGGCGGCGTTGGCCGTTCGGGACCCCGGGTCCGGAAACGACAGGCTGTACTTGGCACACCACCCCGGACCAGACGCGACGCCGTGGTCTCCCTCGCCTCGCCCGAGGGGAGGGTCAGGGTGGGGCATTCCTCAAAGCCTCGCCCCCGCCAAGATCAGCCGGCAGGTTCAGGCGCGCCGCCCATGCCCCACCCGCACCCTCCCCTCGCTGACGCGATGGGAGGGGGACTTTGGCGGCCCGCCTCTCAGCCAGGCCCAGAGCCAGGCCCAACCGGCGGCTCAACGGGCTCTCCGAGAGCCAAGACCAGCAAAAGAAAAGGCCGCCCGGAGGCGGCCTCGTGTGATGGCGGCAGGGCCGGCGACGTCATTCGTCGCGATAGACCCGCTCGCGGCGCTCGTGGCGCTCCTGGGCCTCCAGCGACAGCGTCGCGATGGGACGGGCCTCGAGGCGCTTGAGCGAGATCGGGTCACCCGTCTCCTCGCAGAAACCGTAGGTCCCATCCTCGATCCGGGCGAGCGCGGCGTCGATCTTGGCGATCAGCTTGCGCTGGCGGTCGCGGGCCCGAAGCTCGATGGCCCGGTCGGTTTCGGAGGATGCACGGTCGGCGATGTCGGGGTGGTTCTGGTTCTCGTCCTGCAGGTTCTGGAGGGTCTCCTTCGCCTCGCGAAGGATGTCGTCCTTCCAGGACAGCAGCTTCTTGCGGAAGTACTCGCGCTGCCGCTCGTTCATGAACGGCTCTGAGTCGCTCGGGCGGTAGTCCGCTTCCAACTCCAACGTCATGCAACGAACCCCTCTGATTCACGGTGTTAGACCCGTGTTTCGGCGCGCTCATAGCATCCGCTCCGATGCCAGACAACCTGAAACCGGGTCATCGGGCCGTCACGGAACAGGACACAGGCACCGCCGAGAGGCAGGAACCGTGCCAGAAGGCAGGAATTGTCTGGATTCCATCAGCTTGCACCGGGCGATTCGCCGGTGACGATTACCGGCCGCCGCTGTCCTCGCGGGCCGCCGCCTCGCGCTTGGCGATCTCCACCTGGGCCCTGAGGTCGATCTCGGCGAGGACGTCGTCGAGGCCCTGGTCGCCCGACCCTTCCAGCGCCGTCGCGGTGACGCTGCGCAGCTTGAGCAGCACCGAGGGCATGGGCTCGCCGGCGAGCAGCGACAGCTTCAGGTCGTCGAGCAGGTCCAGCGACTGGCGGCCGCGCTGCATGGCGCGACGGCGCTTCTCGCGTCGATCCTCCGGCTGCATCCCCTGGACCGCGAGCAATGTCTCGAGACCCGCCGCGGCAACCGTCGGGCGGGCGGCGGCGGTGGACGGCGTTTCCGCCTTGCCGCCGGGCAGCTCGAAAGCCGAACGCGGCCGATCGGCCCGCTGCGTGGCCGGGCCCTGGGCGACCGCTCCGACGGTCGGCGGCGTGATGATCCGCATGGTCCTTCTCCGGGACGGGCGCTTCAAGAAGGCGCAACACGTCTTGCTGCGAGGTTAAGAAGACCCCCTGCGTGGTTAAGGGGTCGTTAATGCCCGGCAAGACTTGCCGGGTGCACCCCGCAAAGGACCGGGCGATAGCCCCGCCTTTCGGCAATCCTCACAATAAATCAACAACTTCGTTCACCGCATGGTGTTGGCATGGCCTGTGCGAGGTTTTCACCGAACCCACGATCGGAACACCCATGCTCCGCCGTCTCGTCGTCCTCCTGAGCCTGTTCGCCCTCGCCGCCCCGGCGGGAGCCAACACCTCGCGCATCAAGGATCTCGTCGATGTCGAGGGCATCCGCGATAACCAGCTGATCGGCTATGGCCTCGTGGTCGGCCTCAACGGCACCGGCGACACGCTCAACAACTCGCCCTTCACCCGCCAGTCCATCCAATCGATGATGGAACGCCTGGGTGTGAACACCCGCGGCATGAACCTGCGCACGGCCAACGTCGCCGCAGTAATGGTCACCGCCAACCTGCCCCCCTTCTCCACCCAGGGCACGCGCATCGACATCAAGGTTTCGGCCATGGGCGACGCGCGCTCGCTGCAGGGCGGCGAACTGCTGGTGACGCCGCTCATCGGTGCCGACGGCGAGGTCTATGCGGTCGGCCAGGGCGCCGTCGCCATCGCCGGCTTCCAGGCCCAGGGCGCCGCCGCCAGCATCACCCGCGGCGTGCCGACGGTGGGCCGCGTCTCCAATGGCGGCATTGTCGAGCGCGAGGTGAACTTCGCCATCAACCGCCTCGCCTCGGTGAAGCTCGCCCTGCGCAACCCGGACCTCACCACGGCGCGCCGCATCGCCGCCGCCATCAACGATTTCATCGGCGCCCCGACCGCCGAGCCGACCGACCCGGCAACGGTCCACCTCAAGGTGCCGCAGCGCTTCGAGGGCAACATCGTCGCCCTGCTGACCGAGATCGAGCAGCTGCGCGTCCAGCCCGACCAGGTCGCCAAGGTCGTCATCGACGAGGCCTCCGGCATCATCGTCATGGGCAAGGACGTGCGCGTCTCCACCGTCGCCGTGGCGCAGGGCAATCTCACCGTCACCATCTCCGAGCGGCCGCAGGTGAGCCAGCCGAACCCGCTGGCGCAGGGCCAGACGGTCGTCACGCCGCGCACGCAGATCCAGGCGACGGAGGAAGGCAAGCGCCTCGCGCTCGTCCGCGAGGGCGTGTCGCTGCAGGAGCTGGTCGACGGGCTCAACGCGCTCGGCATCGGCCCGCGCGACATGATCTCCATCCTCCAGGCCATCAAGGCCGCCGGCGCCCTCCAGGCCGAGATCGAGGTGCTCTGATGCGCAGCCAGACGCCCGAACGCGCCGCCGTCAACGCCTATACCCCGGCCGCCGCCAAGGTCCCGGGGTCCAAGGAGAACCGCGCCTGGAACCAGGCGCAGAACTTCGAGCAGGTGTTCCTCAACACCATGTTCTCCCAGATGTTCACCGGCATCGGCAACGACTCGCCCCTCGGCGGCAAGCAGAGCGAGGCCTGGCGCGGCATGTTGGTCGATGAATACGCCAAGTCCGTCACGTCCCAGGGCGGCGTCGGCTTGGCCAACCACATCTACCGCGAACTGATCGGCGCGCAGGAAGCCGCGCCGCGACGCCTCCCAGCAAGGAGCTGAGCCATGCAGCAGCAGGCCCACCCCGCCACCCTCCCCGCGCCGATCACCACGCCGCAGGACGCACTCGACCTCGTCGCCGGCCTGCGCGCCACCATGGCCGAGCTCACCGGCGTGCTGAACGAGGAAACCGCCCTGGTCCGCAGCGCCAAGGTGAAGGCCGCCCAGCCGCTGGAGGCCCGCAAGGCCGAGCTGTCGCGCCGCTATCTCGCCGATCTCGGCCGCATGAAGCTCCACCGCGAGGTGGTCCGGACCCATGCGGCCCGAGGCCTGGCGGCGCTCGAGGCGGACCATGCCGCCATGCAGGATGCCCTGCAGGTCAATCTCGCCGTGCTCGCCACCGCCCATGCGGTGGCCGAGGGGATCATCCGCCACGTCTCCGCGACGGTGGAGGCCAAGCGCGCCCCGAGCCTCTACGGCGCCAACGGCCGCACCGCCGCCCCGCCGCCACGCGCCGCGGCTCCGGTGGCTATCGTCCGCTCGCTGTAAAGGCGGCGACATTCCGCGGTATTCGATAGAATTCGCGGCCGCGTTATTTACCATAAGTCCTAACGCGGGTTTAGGATTTCCGCGTCATGATCCGGCACTTGGGAGAAGAGGGATCACGAGGTCCTTCCCCCACAGGGAGTTCCGGTCATGGACATCGTGTCCTCACGGCCGGCCGTCGGCACGATCTCGACCGCGCGGTCGGAGGCCGTCCAGTACCGTGAAGCGGTGCGGACGGAATTGCCCCGCATTCAGCGGGTGAGCCAGCCTGAGTCCGATACAGCGGGCTCCGCGACAGACGATCGCCGCGCCGGTGACATGGCGGCGCGCGACGATCGCATCCTCGCGGACAGGCGCGCGCGCATGGAGCGCATCGCCGACACGATGCGGGAATCCCTCCAGCGCCGCATCGAGAAGGACGACGCCGCCGGCGTGCTGGTCTACCGCACGGTCGACCGCCAGACCGGCGAGGTCGTGCGCCAGTTTCCCGACGAGATGATCCTCAAGCTCAAGGCCTATGCGCGCGAGATGGCACGCAAGGAAGAGCTGGAGGCAGCCGAGAACCCGCGGGTCGAAAAGGTCGCCTGACCTCCACCGCCCCTGTTGAGTGTCCGCCGCCGCGAGGGCAGCTTTTGTCGTTGGATCTCAGGCCCGCGCCCGCTTCGGCGCGATGAGGATGATGGCGACGCCGGCCAGCACCACCGCCGTGCCGGCGACCATGCGGAGATCGAAACGGTCGCCGGTGATCAGCACGCCCAGCCCGATGCCCATGAGCGGGCACATCAGCGTCAGGGTGGAGATGAGGTTCGCCTCGTATTTCATGACCAGCTTGAAGAACAGGCTGTGCCCGAGCAGCGACACGGCGATGGCCGTGTAGGCGAGCGCGGCGAGGAAGGGCCAGCCCGCCGTGAGGGCCCGGTCGACCTGGCCGGTCTCCAGCCCCATGGAGGCAAGGCCGAGCGGGATCGACGAGGCAAGCCCCACCCAGGCCTGGAACTGCAGCGGCGCGACATTCTCGGTCTTCTTCAGCAGCACCACCCCGAAGGCCGATGCGAAGGCGCTGGCCACGACGAACAGCAGGCCGAAAGACAGCGCGAAGCCTTTCGGGTCGTACATGACGATGACCGCGCCGGAAAAGGCGAGCGCGATGCCGATTCCGCGGCGCCAGCCGATCCTCTCGCCCAGCATGAACACCGACAGGAGCGCGGTGAGCGGCACGCTGAGCTGGGTCACCACCGCCGCGCTCGAGGGCGTCGCCGTCATGAGGCCGATGGACACGAGGCCAAAGCCCCCCGCCCCCATCATCAGCCCGACCACGACGATCCGCCAGCGCGGCCGCGGCCAGGGCAGCAGCCAGGGCAGCGCCACCAGCAGCACCAGCGCGAAGCGCAGCGAGGAGAAGAGCAGCGGCGGAATGTCGAGATGGACGAGGACCAGCTTCGTCACGACGAAGTTGGTCGCCCAGATCAGGCAGACCCCCATCAGCAGGATGAAATCGCGGACGAGCATCATGTCCGCCTAGCGGCTTCACGCCGGGTCGGCTACCGGCGACACCGCTGGGCAGACATGCCGGATACCTCGCGCGGGCGTCAGCCCGGCCCGATCATCTTGGCCGGATCGACGAGACGATCGTAGTCCGCGTCAGAAACGAGGCCGGTTTTCAGCGCCTCTTCCTTCAGCGTCGTGCCGTTCTTGTGCGCCGTCTTGGCGATCTTGGCGGCCGCGTCATAGCCGATGGTCGGCGCGAGCGCCGTGACCAGCATCAGCGAGCGCTCGACGCCGGCGCGGATATTGTCCTCGCGCGGCACGATGCCGGCGACGCAGTTGTCGGTGAAGGACACCGAGGCATCGGCGATGAGGCGCACCGACTGCAGGAAATTGTAGGCCATCACCGGGTTGAACACGTTGAGCTCGAAATGGCCCTGGGATCCCGCGAAGGTCAGGGCGGCGTGGTTGCCGAAGACCTGCACGCAGACCTGGGTCAGCGCCTCGCACTGGGTCGGGTTCACCTTGCCCGGCATGATCGACGAACCCGGCTCGTTCTCGGGCAGGGCGAGTTCGCCAAGGCCCGCGCGCGGGCCCGAGCCGAGGAAGCGGATGTCGTTGGCGATCTTGAACAGCGAAGCCGCCACCGTGTTGATGGCGCCGTGGGCGAAGACCATGGCGTCATGGGCGGCCAGAGCCTCGAACTTGTTGGGCGCCGAGGTGAAGGCAAGGCCGGTGATGGCCGCGATCCGCTCGGCAACTTTTTCCGCGAAACCGACAGGCGCATTGAGGCCGGTGCCGACCGCCGTGCCGCCCTGGGCGAGCTCCATCAGCCCGGGCAGCGTCTGCTCGATGCGGGCAATGCCATTGGCCACCTGCTGGGCATAGCCGGAGAACTCCTGCCCCAGGGTCAGCGGCGTCGCGTCCTGGGTATGGGTGCGGCCGATCTTGACGATATGGCCCCAGGCCTCGGCCTTCGCGGCGAGCGCCGCGTGGAGATGGCGCAGCGCCGGCAGCAGCCGGTGGACGATCTCCTCGGCAGCCGCGACGTGCATGGCCGTCGGATAGGTGTCGTTCGACGACTGGCTCATGTTGACGTGGTCGTTGGGATGGACCGGCTTCTTGGAGCCCATCACCCCGCCAAGCATCTCGATGGCGCGGTTCGAGATGACCTCGTTGGCATTCATGTTGGACTGGGTGCCAGAACCCGTCTGCCAGACGACGAGGGGGAAATGATCGTCGAGCTTGCCGTCGATCACCTCCTGCGCCGCCCGCACGATGACCTCGCCGATCGCCGGGTCGAGCCGGCCGAGCGCCATGTTGGTCTCGGCGGCGGCGCGCTTGACGATGCCGAGCGCCCGCACCACCGGCAGCGGCTGCTTTTCCCAGCCGATGCGGAAATTGCCGCGGGAGCGCTCGGCCTGGGCGCCCCAGTAGCGATCGGAGGCGACCTCGATCGGGCCGAATGTGTCGGTTTCGGTGCGGGTGGAGGCCATGGTCGGAGCCTTTCCTGTCAAAGCCGCCGGCGGCGGGCGGAGCATCGACGTCGCGGCGCTCCCGCGCGGTCTCGATGCCAGCGCAGATAGCCCCGCGGGCAGCCCGGCGCAATCTGGCCGCGCCGGCAAAGGACCACCCGGCAATTCCTGCCGGTTAACTTCTGCCGTGTCGGACGGGACACACCCTGCCCTGCCAAGCCCCTAAAAAGACGACGAAAATTCTCACTGAGACGGAAATTAACCATTGGTTAGGGTTAACGGGGCAGGGTGCGTCAAAGGCCCGTGAGAATCGTCGGGCCCGGCCGAGGACCACCCATGAGCGACATCGTCCTTTCCAAAGGCATTCGCGGCAACCTTCTCTCCCTGATGGGCACCGCCGACCTGCGCGATCGCACGCAGTACCGGCTGTCGACGGGCAAGAAGGTCAATACGGCGCTGGATAACCCCGGCAACTTCTTCTCCGCCGCGATGCTCAATTCGCGCGCCACGGACATCACCAACCTGCTCGATGGCATCGGCACCGCGATCAAGACGCTGGAAGCCGCCGACAACGGTATTCGCTCCATCGTCCGGGTCGTCGAGAATGCCCAGGCCCTCGCCCGTCAGGCGCAGGGTTCGGCCGCCACCACCGCCCGGCTCGGCGGCGTACTGCCGACCGTCAACGGCCTGGTCGGAGCCCTCACCCCGCAGACCGATCTGACCACGCTCGGCTTCGCCGCCGGCGAGACGATCACCATCAACACCGGCACCAACCGCCAGACGGTGCTCACCATCGCGGCCGGCATGACCGTCGGCAACCTCGTCGACGCCATCAACAACAACACCGAGGCGACCAGTGCCACCGGCACCGGCGTCACCATCGGCTCGACGGCCGGCGCCGATGCCCGCGCCCTGCTCTCGCCCGATGGCCGCCTGGTCATCCAGGCCATCGGCACCCAGCCGCTGACGCTGTCCTCGTCCAACGCCGGCAGCGCGCTGACCAACATGGGCTTTGCGCCCGCCGACCGCGCCAAGCTGGCCGGCGAGATCAACGTCACCCGTTCCAACATTGCCGCGCAGTTCTCCGAACTCCGCCGCCAGATCGACCAGCTGGCCAAGGATTCGGGCTTCAACGGCGTGAACCTGCTGAATGCCGACACGCTGCAGGCCATGTTCAACGAGCGGCAGACCTCGTCGCTGACCATCACCGGCGTGCGCTTCTCGGTCGACCAGGACCTCGCCATCAAGGACCAGAAGAACCGCTTCCAGACCGACGCGGACATCAACGACGCGCTGGGCGAGCTCTCCCAGGCCATGTCGATGCTGCGCTCGCAGTCGAGCGCCTTCGGTTCGAACCTCGCGCTCGTCCAGATCCGCCAGAAGTTCACGCAGGAAATGGCGAACACGCTGAAGACCGGCGCCGACAACCTCGTCCTTGCCGACATGAACGAGGAAGGCGCCAACATGCTGGCGCTGCAGACCCGCCAGCAGCTGTCGACCCAGGCACTGTCGCTGGCGAACCAGGCCGACCAGAGCGTCCTGAGGCTCTTCGGCGGCTGAGGCGCCAGGCGGCAGGCTTTCTCGCCGTTTGTTCGGCTTGTGCTAGCATTCCGCCGATCGACGAATCGTGCGGAGGCAGTCCATGGCGCTCAAGGTCGAACTGAAGCCCGGCGAGAAGTTCATCCTCGGCGACAGCGTGATCGTCAACGACGACCAGCGCACCAGGCTCACCATCGAGGGCGAAGCCCCCATCCTTCGCGAGAAGGACGTGATGACCATCGAGGCCGCCGACACCCCCTGCAAGAAGATCTACCTGATCGTGCAGCTGATGTACCTGTCGCGCGACCCGGTCAGCCACCACAAGATGTATTTCGACCTCGTCAACGACGTGGTGAAGGCCGCTCCCTCGACATTGCGATTCATCGACGACATCAACAATCACATATTAACCGGTGCGCTCTACAAAGCACTGAAGGCCACAAAAGGCCTCATCGAGTACGAAGGGACTCTGCTGGAACATGCATCACGGGGCAGCAGCGTACGCGTCGACGGCTAAGGTCACCTCCACCGCGAGTCCCCGCGATCTGGAGGCGAGCCTGCTTCTCAAAGCCGCCGCCAGGCTTCAGTCAGTCAAGGACAATTGGGAGCAGTCACGGGGCGATCTGAGCCCGGCTCTCGCCTATAACCGCAAGCTCTGGACCATCCTGTCCACCTCGGCGACCAAGCCCGAAAATCCGCTGCCGCTGCCGATCAAGAACAACATCGCCAATCTCGGCCTGTTCATCTTCCAGCGCACCATCGACATCGAGATCGAGCCGGCGCCCGAGAAGCTGACCATCCTCGTCTCGATCAATTCGAACATCGCCGCGGGCCTCGCCGGCCGCGCCTGATCCGGGGCGGGCCCCTGCCCGCTCCCTCCCCATCCCAGGGCATGAGACCCCAGGCGAAACCGCCGGCGGGGGGCTGTCAGAGCTTTTCGTTCGTCGCGCGCAGCCGCTGGACCAGCACGTCCATGACGAACCAGCAGAAGCCGGGGATCTCCTCGACCATGAAGCGGAACTTCCTCTGGTCGATCAGCGCCACCTCGGCCGCCTCCAGCACCGTCGCGGTGGCGGACCGCGGGTTCTTGTCCACCATGGAGACCGTGCCGAGCGCCCGTCCGGCCTCGACCGTCTCGATGAACTTGCCGTGGCTGGTCATCTCCACCCGCCCGCCCAGCACGAAATACATGTAAACGGGCTCGTCGCCCTCGCGGAACAGCACGTCGCCCGAGGCATAGCGCATGACCGTTCCAAGTCCGCGGGCGATCTCGCGGAAGTCGCCAGCTTCGGCATTGGACATGGATCCCTCCCCCTGTGTCACGGTACCGTCACACGGACCGTGGCCGGCCCGCAACCGGTTCGTTCAAGGGGGAGCGCGCAGGCCGCGACCTGGCCCATCGGCGAAAGTTGCGCGGCCGATTTTACATGTAGTTGACGATGGTCAGCTTCGAGAGCATCGAGCTGGTCTGGTAGCTCGCCTGAAGGTTGGTCTGCAGCGCCAGCATCTGCACGCCGACCTCGTTCGGATCGGCCCGCTCGATATCGGTCACGAGACCGCCCAGCATCGACTTGCGATCGGCATGCCGGGTCTTGGCGCTGTCGGCCGCCGTGCTCGCCGCGGCGATGTCGATCTGGATCGACTGAACGGTCTGCGTCCCCTTCTCCATGCTGAGGCCGGAGACGACGCGCGGCGTCAGCGCCTGGAAGCGGGCGAGGCCATTGGCATCGGACTCGCTGAACTTCAGGCTGCTCGCCACCGCCATGTACTGGACGGCCGTGCGCAGGGCCTCCTCGTCGGCCCTCACGCCGTAAAAGACCGACTGGGCATTGTCGATCTCGGCCGAGGCGGTTGCCCGGGGATTGGAGGAGACGAGGTCGCCCTGGTACCAGCGCACGGTGCGCGCCTCGGCGTTCTGCGGCGTGTCATAGGCCACCGCGTCCGCCATGGTGCCGGAGACGCCCGGCACCAGCCGCTTGGCGATGCCCTGCTCGACCGGCGGCGGGCCGGCGCTGGCGGTCGCCTCGCCCTTGAAGAAGTCCTCGCCCGCCTTCACCGCCGAGGCGGCGGCGAGCGGTCCGCCGATCAGCTTGCTGAGCTGGGTGCCGAGCGTGGCGCGCAGATTGTTGAGCGTATCGGTCGAAGTCGCGCCGATCTTGAACTCGTTGGCCGCCACGACCGGCGCATCGGCCGAGACGGCGGTCAGCGTCATCTGCTCGATGCTGCCATCGGGCAGCGTGAACTTCAGCGTCATGGCCTGGCCGACCGAGGCGTTGCCGGCGCCGGCGGCGAGCGACAGCGAGGCGGGCGGACCGGCGGTGTGGGTGGCCGTGATGCCGTCGATGGCGCCGGTGGGGGCTGCGACCTTGAGGCCGAAGCTGTGGACGCCATCCTCGGTGAGGGTCACGGGCTGGGTGCCCTGCGCCGACAGGGTCACGCGGCCGGTGGCGGCGGGATTGGCCTCGGGCGAGGCGGAGGCGACGCCGAGATCGGCCTGCATCCGCTCGAGCAGGACGGTCCGGAAGCCATCCTTGGAATTGTCGCCGTTCAGGAAGATCGAGGGATCGGCGACCGGCGGCGTCGCCGACTTGCGGCCGCCGAAGACGTAGCGCGTGCCATCGTTGGCGTTCAGCATGGAGACGATGGAGGACAGGCTCTGGCCGGCTGCCACCTGCCCGATCGTCTGGCCGGACGAGAGCTTGTACTCGTTCGGCTGCATCGACGTCTTGGTCGACGAGATCATGTTGGAGATGCCGGTCAGCGACGTGTCGATGATCGAGATGCGGGTCGAGACCAGCGAGATGCTCTGCTGCCAGGCGTCGATCTGGCTCATCGAGGCGCGGAAGGCGAGCGAGAAGCCGCGCTCGGCGCCAAGGCCGCCATAGGTCTCGGCCTTCTTGCCGGTGCCGAGCTGGCGCTGGAGGTCGGAGAGCTGGTCCTTCATGCGCAGGAAATCCGCTGCGCTCAGTCCCGAGATGATGCCTGAGGTCCTGATGGCCATGACGCGCCTCACATCTTCTGCAGCATGTCCAGCATCTCGCGGACCGCGCTCATGACGCGCGCATTGGCGCCGTAGGCGGTCTGCAGCTGGATCAGCAGGGTCATTTCCTCGTCGATGTTGACCGCCGCGACGCTGTCGAAGCGCGCCTGCAGCTGGGTCACCACCGCCTCCTGGCCGTCCGCCACCTGCTTGGCGCTGGCGGCGTCATTGGTCTGGTTGACGATCACCGAGCGGGCATAGGACAGCACCGAGCCCTGGAAGGGATTGCCGTCGGTGCCGAGCCCGCCCGCCGGCTTGAAGTAGCGGCCGGTATCGGCGAGCGCCTTCACGAAGAAGGACGGCCGCGTCTCGTCGGATTCGAGCGTCGTGGCGTTGAGCTTCACCAGCGCGCTCGGGTCCGCCTTCAGCGCGGCATTGACGTCGATGCGCGCGGCAAGGCCCACGAACTGCGAGCCCGAACCAGTGTAGCGGTCCGAATAGAGCCCGCCGACGGCGGTCGCATCGACGAAGAAGGGCAGCGTCGTGCCGCCATCGGTCAGCGTGCGCGCCGTGACATTGGCGGCGGCGGCATTGACGGTAGCGCCGCCCGTGACGGTGGGATCGGCGAGCACGCGCAGGTTCGATCCAGAGACGGCCACCGAGAAGGAGCCGGCGGGGGCGCCGACGCTCGCCGCCCAGGCATCGATCGCCGTCTGCATCTGCGTCGCATGGCCGGCGGCCGAGGTGCCGGTCAGGCGGAAGACCTGGTCGTTCGGATCGGCGGTCATCGTGTCCGACATGGGCACGGTGGTGTCGTCGACGCGCTTGAAGGTGAGCTTCTTGGTGACGCCGTTGGCGGTGAGCTCGAGCGTCACCGTGTCGCCGTCGGACAGGCCGGGGCCGAGCGCCGTGTCATAGCCCTTGGTCGGGCCGGGTCCGGCCACCGTCGTCGGGGTGCTGGTCGAACCATTGCCGAGCGCCTGGGCAAGGCTCGCGGCGATTTGGTCGAGCTGCGACTGCGCCGCCGGCATGGCCTTGTCGCGCAGGTCGATGAGGGCGGCGATCTTGCCGGAGGTGAAGACGCCCGCGGCGATGAGGTCCATCTTGCCGGAGGGCGTATCGGCCGTGATCGTGCCGACCGTCCGCTTGTTCGGATCGGCGTCATAGACGTTGGAGGGGCCGATCAGGTCGCGCCCGTCAAAGGACAGGGTCGGCTTGGTGGTCGACAAGAGCACGAAGCCGGCGCCGCCATAGAGCTGCACCGCGCCGCTGTCCTGGTAGACCGTGCGGACATTCGTGTATTCGGCGATCTCCGAGACCAGCGCGTCACGCTGGTCGAGCAGGCCAACCCGGCTCTCGTCGGTGAACGAGACCTCGAGGCGGCCGTTCACCTTCGACAGGTCGGTGAGCAGGGTGTTGAGGCGGGTGGTGGCGTCGGCGAGGCCCTTCTCCGCATCGAGGCGCATGTCCTGCACCGATGTCGACAGGCTCCTGAGGCTCTGCGCCACGACCGTCGCGGAATTGATGACGCCGGCCCGCGCCGTGTCGCTCTCCGGCGAGGTCAGCAGCGTCTGGAACGACGAGGAGAAGGTGTTGAGCACCGTGTCGAGGGCGCGGGCGGAACCCGGCGCACCCATCATCTGGTCGAGGCGGTCGAGGAACTGCGAGCGGGTGGAGGCATAGCCCGCATTCGACTTCTCGCCGACCAGCTGGCGCTGCACGAAGGCATCGTATTCGCGGCGGATCGAGCCGACCTTCACGCCGGCGATCTGATCGCCGGCGAGGGCGTCGACCGGGTCGATCAGCTTGCGCGTGTAGGTGGAGTTGCCGGCATTGGCGATGTTGGCCGACGTCAGCGCCGTGGCCTGCGCATTGAAGCGCAGGCCTGACAGGGAATTGGCAAGGGCACTGGTGAGGGTCATCGCAGGTCACTCCTTGACGCGCGCCATGCTCCGCCTCAGCGGATCATGTTGATCGTTTCCTGGAGCATCGAGTTCGAGGTGGTCACGATGCGGGTGTTGGCCGCGTAGGCCTGCTGCGTGATGATCAGCTTGGTGAACTCCTCGGAGATGTCGACGTTCGACCCCTCGAGGCTCTGCGACACGATGCGTCCCGAGGCGCCGAGGATCGCCGGGCCCGAGCCCGAGGTCTCCGAGAAGGCGCCGCCATCGAGGCGCTTCAGCATGTTGTCGCCGTTGAAGCTCGCAAGCGGGATGGAGAAGAGGTCCACCGACTGGCCGTTCGAATAGTTGCCGCGCACGCGGCCGGTGTCGGTGATGGTCACGTTCATCAGCTCGCCGACGGCATAGCCGTTCTGGCCGATATCGGTGACCTGCACCGTGCCGTCGGCGCGGGCATATTGCGACAGGCCGTTGGTGCCGATGTCGAGCTCGACATTGCCGACATTCGTGCCGTTGACCGTCAGGTTGGAGATGGTCGGCGAGGAGGTCGGCGAGGTCAGCTGGCCGGTGCTGGAGAAGGTGAAGTCGCCACCGATGCGGGTCCAGGTCTCGGCGCCGGACGCCGAGCTCGACTGGTAATAGGCGCTCCAGGTGTCGGAGACGGCAGGCGGACCGGCGGCGGCATTCGCCGTCTTGGCCCAGCGCACCTGCACGTTGACCTCGTTGCCGAGGGAATCGAAGGCCGTGATGGAGCCGCCCGAGACCGAGGTGGCCACGAAGTTCGGCGCATTGGTCGAGTTGATCGTGGCCTGGCCGACGAGCGCGGGATCCATCAGCTCGCTGCCGGCGGTCGCATTGGCCTGTGCCGTCTTCGGCGAGGTCGGCAGGCTGGCGCGGTACTTGATCTTGTCGGTGGCGCGGGCGGGGATCACGTCGTTGGTGATCTGGATCGGCACCGGCGAGGAGCCGAGCGGGTTGCCGGTGGTGCGGTCGAGCGGCAGGCCGCGCAGGTAGTAGCCGGCGCCGTTGACCATGAAGCCGTTGGCATCGACCGTGAAGTCGCCGCGGCGGGTATAGGCGTTGGTGGTGGAGAAGGTCGGCTTGCCGTCGACGAAGCCAGAGGGCTGCTGCACCACGAAATAGCCGTCGCCGTTGATGGCGAGGTTGGTGGTGATCGAGGTGGCGGAGATCTGGCCCTGGATCGTGTTGGTGGCCCGCGAATAGCCGGTCACCGAACCGGAGAGTTCGCGCTTCGGGCCCGAATCCGGGATCAGGTCGACGAAGGCCGTCTCGATCCGCTTGAAGGCCGTGGTCTGCGAGTTGGCAATGTTGCCGGAAATGTTTTCCAGGGCGTAGGCCTGCGCCGAGAGGCCGCTGACCGCCGTGGTCATTGCACCGAAGATACCCATCGTTACTCCCCTCGCCGCTGCTGCACGGCTGGCAGGCGACGCAACCCGTCGCGCTTCGTAACAGTCTGTGCAGCGCCCGTGCCAAGACGGCGGACAGCGGGGACCCTATATTTTTCAATGGGTTGGATGGTAAACGGGCCGTAAACCGCTGTGCGGCCGGCAGTTTCGCCTGTGCCGATCGGCATATTCTGCCGGGTGTTGCGGGGCTGCTCGGCCCCCCCTACCCTTGGCCAACGACGAGGGGGCGATGCCCCCGATCCCCTGCAAGGCGAGAGGCAATTCCATGGCGTCCGGGCGTTTCGAGGGCACGAGCGGCTATGTCGCGACCGACGACCTCAAGGTCGCGGTGAACGCGGCGATCACGCTGCAACGGCCGCTGCTGGTGAAGGGCGAGCCCGGCACCGGCAAGACCGTGCTCGCCATCGAGGTGGCCAAGGCCATCGGCGCCCCGCTGATCGAGTGGCACGTCAAGTCCACCACCAAGGCGCAACAGGGCCTCTACGAATATGACGCGGTCTCGCGCCTGCGCGACAGCCAGCTCGGCGACGAGAAGGTCAAGGACATCGCCAACTACATCAAGCGCGGCAAGCTCTGGGAGGCCTTCTCGGCCCCCGTGCGGCCAGTCCTGCTGATCGACGAGATCGACAAGGCGGATATCGAGTTCCCGAACGACCTCCTGCAGGAGCTCGATCGCATGGAGTTCTTCGTCTACGAGACCGGCGAGACGGTGAAGGCGGTGCAGCGCCCCATCGTCGTCATCACCTCGAACAACGAGAAGGAACTGCCGGACGCGTTCCTGCGCCGCTGCTTCTTCCACTACATCAAGTTCCCCGACGCCGGGACGATGCAGGCCATCGTCGACGTCCACTTCCCCGGCATCAAGCAGAAGCTCGTCGCCGAGGCGCTGCGCATCTTCTACGAGGTGCGAGAGGTGCCCGGCCTGAAGAAGAAGCCCTCCACGTCGGAGCTGCTCGACTGGCTGAAGCTCCTCATGGTCGAGGACATCGACGTGGAGACGCTGCGCGAGAAGGACCCGCGCAAGATGATCCCGCCGCTCCACGGCGCGCTGCTGAAGAACGAGCAGGACGTACACCTCTTCGAGCGTCTGGCCTTCCTCGCCCGCCGCGGCTGAGGCATGGTCCGCGGGCCGCGCGGCGAATCGCGCGGCCATGACGGGACATCCAAAGGGGACGACCGTGAACGGTTGGCCTTCAGCCATGGCCGCACTGGCGGCACTCTGGCTCACCGGCTGCTCCGCCGGGCTCGACGCGAGCCCTCCGGGGCCGGCCGGCGGTTCGGCCTGGGCGATCGAGCGCCAGGTCGCGCGCTGCCGCGCCACCCAGTCCGGCGGGACGCGCGCGGCGGGCGCAGGCCTCGGCGGCGTCGCGGTCTTCGGCTCGGTCACCGCCATCTCCCGCAGCGAGGGACCGGAGGAGTGCGGCCCGGTCCTCGCCCTCACCGACGAGGATGTCGGCGAGATCCGCACCCTGCTGACCGCCACGGCCGCCAGCGCCCGCGGCCTCGACACCACCTGGCGCAGCCGCGCCGGCGCCCGCCGCGAGATTGTCCTCTCGGTCTATCCGGTCGAGGCCCGTTCCGGCCGGCCCTGCCGCGTCGTCACCGCGACGCTCACGGTCTATGGCGATCCGGCCGGCGCCCTGTTCGGCGCGCCGCCGCCCCTCACCCTCGACGAGCAACGCTTCTGCCGCGCCACGGGTGGAGCCTGGGAGCCGGGCTGAGATCCCTCACATCGCCCGGAAGGCGCCGGTGATCCGGCGCAGGACGGCCGCCGCTCGCGCTCCCGACACCTGCGAGTGCAACACCGCCTCGCGGCCGGGGAGCGCCGGAAGGCCGAGGCGCGGGCCGACATCCACCGTGTCCACCGGCGCCGCCCGGCGCGCCAGCGGCGCAATGGCGAGCCCGGCCGACGCGGCCGCCCCGGCCGCAGCCGCGCCATTGCCGACGAAGGCCTCCCGCCAGCCAAGTCCCGCTGCCTCCAGCGCCCGCACCGCCATGGCCCTCAGGGCGCAGGGTTCGGGCTGGGCCGCAAGCGGCACGGGCGCGCCCGGCGGTAGGTCGATATCGCCCGCGCAATACCAGCCGAACGGCTCCGTCAGCAGGGTTTCACCGCCGCGCCGGCTCTCGTCGTGGCGCAGCACCACGACCGCGTCGAGTTCGCCCGCATCGAAACGATCGAGAAGAGCCCGCGTGCCGCCGGTGCGCAGGTGCAGCGTCACGCCGCTGTCGCGCACCGCAATCTGCCGCAGGAGCCGCGGCAGGCCGGGGCCGACCAGGTGGTGGGTCACCCCAAGCGCGAGACTGAGGCTTTCGTCCTGCACCGCCTCGGCCGCCCGCCGGCCCGCGGCGATCAGGTCGCGGGCAGGTTCGAGGAAGCGCGCCCCGGCATGCGAGAGCCGGACCTGCCGGGGCGTGCGCTCCAGCAGCCGCCGCCCGAGATGATCCTCCAGCCTGCGGATGCGCAGCGACACGGCGGCCTGCGTCGTGTTGAGGACCGCCGCCGCCCGCGTGAACGAGCCGAGGTCGGCGACGAGGATGAAGGCTTCGACAGCATCGGCATCAAGGGTCCGCATGGCCCAGTCATAACAAATGGATATCATTGAGACCATCGAGCCATGGGTTTTTGTTCGGCAGAGGCTCGGCTTCACTGCGGCACCCCACCCGCCGGATGCCGCCATGACCCCCCTGCCCGCCCACGCCGCCGCCACCACCCGCCCGATCATCTGGGCGATCCTCGCCGTGGCGGTCGGCACGCAGACCGCCGGCTCCATCGTCGCCCAGGGCGTCTACATCCTCGTGCCCTTCTGGCGCGACGCCTTCGGCACCTCGCTCGCCTCCGCCTCGCTCGCCGTCACCGCGATGAACGCCGCGCAGATCGCCACGATGGTGGCGCTCGGCCGCGCCATCGATCGCCACGGCGAGCGGCTGGTGGTCGCGCTGGCCATGCTCGGCATGGCCGCGAGCACGGCCGCAGCCGCCCTCTTCGCCGACGGGCTCGCTGGTCTCCTCATCGCCATGGCGGCGCTCGGCGGCACCTATGCGGCGGTTCAGCCGGGCGGCACCCGCGCCATCCTGCGCTGGTTCCCGCCGGAGCATCGCAGTCTCGCCACAGGCTTCCGGCAGGGCGCCGTTCCCTTCGGCACCATGGCGGCTGCCGCTCTCCTGCCCTATCTCGCCGCCGTCCATGGCTGGCGGACGGCGCTCTGGGCCGCCACCATCATTTCGCTCCTGGGGGCCGCCTTGTTCGGCCTGCTCTACCGCGAGCCCGATCAGGCCGCCGGGAGCGCGGAACAGCCGCTCGCGCTCAGGCCTTTGCTGCGCGCCGTCGGCGCCAATCCGTCCTTCTGGCCCGTCCTGCGACTGGGCATCGCCATGTCGGCGTTCCAGTTCACGGTGACGGCGCATCTCATCGGCTATCTCGCGGAGGGACTGGGCTATGGCCTCGTCTGGGCCGCGGGCCTCTTCGCAGGCCTGCAGGCGGTGGGCATTCCTGCCCGCGTCCTTCTCGCCTTTGCCTGCGATCGCCTGTTCCCGGGCCGGCGCGTGGACTGCTTCGCCGTCATCGCGCTGTTCGCCGCCGGCACCGCTGCGCTGCTCGCCCTCCTGCCGGCAGGCGCGCCCCTGCCGATGGTGGCCGCCGCCCTCGCCGTGCTCGGCCTCTTCGGCATCGGCTGGTTCCCGCTCTATCTGCTGCTCATCGCCGAGAGCGCGCCGCGCAGTTCCATCGCGTCGACGGTCGCCTTTGCAACCACCCTCTGCATGGTGGCGATGGCCGCCGGCCCCTTCCTCTTCGGCCTCATCACCGACCATGCCGGCTACGGCGCGGCCTGGACGGCGCTGATCCTGCCAGTCTGCGTCCTGGCGGCCGCCCTGCTCCGGCGCCGCGCCCCCGCGCAGCCGGGATGACACCGGACACCGCGTTTGGTGCCATCGCGCCGAAACGTGGAGATTCTGGAATGACAGGGTCCTGAATCAGGAACCCAAGACCCCATGACCTCGACCCTTGCCCTCATCCTCGTCCTCGCCAGCGCCGCCGTGGCGTTGCTCGTCTTCGTGCTGAAGGGAATTCTCGGCGGTGGCGACAGCGACAGTGACAGCTCGGACGGTGGCTCCGGCTCCGACGACAGCAACGATGCCGGCGAGTCCAGCGGCGGCGGTGATTCCGGCGGCGGCGACGGGGGTGGTGGCGGCGACGGGGGTGGTGGCGGCGACTGAACGAGCTTAGCCGCCGCGCAAGGACCTGACGCCCCAGCGAACGAGCCGATAGGCGCCATAGACCAGCGCCACCATGGCCGCGAGCCCAAGGAGGCCCTCGCCGAACCCGTCGAGCGAGAAGGCGCCGCGGCGGGCGTCTTCAATCATGCGGCCCGCCATTCCCGCTGCAACGCACCCGCCCAACACAATGGCAAAGGTCAGGATCACAAGACGTCCCGGCTGCCGCGGCGCTTCGCCCCCATCCGGCAGGCGACGCCGCCAGCGGTCGATGCGGATGGCGAGACGTGCCGCGACAAAGCCGGCCGCATAGAGCGGAGGCAGGATGCCGATCCCGATGAAGGTTGCGATCAGCGTGATCGCCACCGATGTCCGCATGGCGTCCGCGAGTCCGGCCAGGGGGCCGGGCGGACAGGGGCGGAAGTCCACGCCGAGCGGCGCCGGACAGCCGGCCCAGTCGGACAGGGGCGAGAACATGAGGAAGCTCGCGATCACCCACAGGCCCGGCAGGGCCAGGATCCAGCCGATAACCAGCGGCCACCGGCGCTCGGCGGGCCTGGGTGACGAGGGCGCGGCAGAAGGCGCTGACGGCTGCATGCGCATGGTGTGCGGCCTTGATGTTTCTGCCGCTTGTCTTGGCGTCATGATGCTGCAGCTAGGGCAAATCGCCCCGATCCGCAGGCCCCTTTGACGGCGGCGGCACAAAGGCGCATCCTATTCACATGCGGAACGCGGTTTATTTCGCCGCCTTTACGGCCTTGGTTCTGTCGCTGCCCCTCTCCTGGTGGCTGGCTGCCCGCTTTCGCCGGAGCGCCCGGATGCGCCACGCGGACGAACAACGCACTGCGGCAGACCGGCTGGCGGCAACCGCCGGTTTCGGGGCGCCACAGGGCGGAGGCCTGGTCTGATCCGCCGAAGGTCCCGGGATGACGACGGCCGGCAGAGCCCCTAGACTACCCTCATGTTCATCCATTTCTTCCACGAGCTGAAGAAGGCTGGCGTGCCCGTCACGGTGCGCGAATACCTGACGCTGATGGAGGCGCTGGACGCCGACATCATCGACCGGGCGCCGACCGACTTCTACTACCTCTCCCGCGCCACGCTGGTGAAGGACGAGCGCAACATCGACAAGTTCGACAAGGTCTTCGGCGCCACCTTCAAGGGGTTGGAGAGCCTCGCCGAAGGGCTCGAGGTCGACATCCCCGAGGAATGGCTGAGGAAGCTCACCGAGAAATTCCTCACCGAGGAGGAGAAGGCCCAGATCGAGGCGCTCGGCGGCTGGGACAAGCTGATGGAGACGCTGAAGAAGCGGCTCGAGGAGCAGAAGGGCCGCCACCAGGGCGGCTCCAAGTGGATCGGCACCGGCGGCACCTCGCCCTTCGGCGCCTATGGCTACAATCCCGAAGGCATCCGCATCGGCCAGGACGGCAACCGCAACTTCCGCGCCGTGAAGGTCTGGGACAAGCGCGAATTCAAGGACTACGACGACCAGGTCGAGCTCGGCACCCGCAACATCAAGATGGCGCTGCGCCGCCTGCGCAAGTTCGCCCGCACCGGCTCGCCCGACGAGCTCGACCTCGACGGCACGATCCGCGAGACCGCCCGCCACGGCTATCTCGATGTCCAGATGCGGCCGGAGCGGCGCAACTCCATCAAGGTGCTGATCTTCTTCGACGTCGGCGGCTCGATGGACTGGCACATCCAGCTCTGCGAGGAGCTGTTCTCGGCCGCCAAGGCCGAGTTCAAGCACATGGAATATTTCTATTTCCACAACTGCCTTTACGAGAAGGTGTGGAAGAAGAACTCCCGCCGCTTCGACGATGTCACGCCAACCTGGGACGTGCTCCACAAATACGGCAACGACTACAAGGTGATCTTCGTCGGCGACGCCTCGATGAGCCCGTATGAGATCATGCAGCCCGGCGGCTCGGTGGAGCATTTCAACGAGGAGGCCGGTGTCACCTGGATGAAGCGCGTCGCCTCTATCTATTCCTCCATGGTCTGGCTGAACCCGGTGAAGGAGAAGCACTGGGACTACACCCACTCCATCGGCATGATGCGCGACGTCATGGAGCAGCGGATGTTCCCGCTCACCCTCGACGGTCTCGACAAGGCGATGAAGGAACTGGTGCGCTCGCGCTGACGGCACCGCGCGGTATGGCGCGTCGCCATCCGGCGGTGCCATGATGCGGCTTTCGGAGAACCGCCATGGCGCGCCCGGCCGTCCCCCACCCCGTCCTGGAGACGGATCGACTGCGGCTTCGCCAGTTTCGCCCCGAGGACGCCGAGGCCCTGCACCCCGCCTTCTGCGATGCCGCGACCATGCGCTGGTGGAACACGCCGCCGCACGAGAAGCGGATCGACACCGACCGCGTCGTCCAGCGCTGCATCGACTGCACGCCGGCCTATTACCGCTTCTGGGCGGTTGCCGACCGCGACACCGACCTGTGCATCGGCCTCGCCAACTACCATGACGGCCACATCCGCAACCGCCGGGCCTCCATCGGCTACCTTCTCGTGCCCGGGCGGCAGGGCCAGGGCCTCGCCCGCGAGGCGGTGGCCGCCATGATCGAGCACTGCACGACGGTCCTGAAGCTGCATCGGCTGGAGGCCTATATCCACCCCGACAATGCCGCCTCGATCGGCCTTGCCACCCGGCTCGGCTTCACCGCGGAGGGCCGTCTGCGCGATCATCTGCGCGTCGGCGAGGAATGGCGCGACAACCTGCTCTTAGCCCGGATCGCAGCGGCCTAGAGAACCACGATCCCCGAATGCTTGGCCTTGGCCTCGGGCTCGACATGGATGGTGATCTGCGCGTGGCCGACCTCGCCGCGGATGGCCTGTTCCAGCCGGTCGCAGATCGTATGGGCCGCGTCCACCGACATGGTGCCGGGGACGACGAGGTGGAACTCCAGGAAGGTCGTCTTGCCCGCCATGCGGGTCCTGAGGTCATGCGCCTCGATCGCGCCCTCCGCATTGGCGGAGATGAGCGCTCGGATGCGATCGAGCTCGGATTCGGGCAGCGCCTTGTCCATGAGGCCGCCGACACTGTCGCTCATCAGCTTCCAGCCGGCCCACAGGATGTTGACGGCAACGATGGCGGCCAAGGCCGGGTCCAGGATGGCCCATCCGGTGGCGGTCGCCAGCAGCACGCCGACCAGCACGCCGGCGGAGGAGACCACGTCGGTGAGGAGGTGATGGCCGTCGGCGACAAGCGCCGGCGAGCGCAGCTTGCGCCCTTGCGAGACCAGAACCCAGCACCAGCCGGCATTGAGGAGGCCCGCGGCGCCGTTGACCATCAGGCCCATCGTGTCGCCGGACAGCACCTTCGGTTCGCGGAAGCCGTCCCAGGCCTCGCGCAGGATCAGGATCGCCGCCACCACGATGAACACGCCGACGATGACGGCGGAGAAGTATTCGACCTTGCCGTGGCCATAAGGGTGGTCCTTGTCCGCCGGCCGGCCACTGGTCCGCACCGCCAGCGCCGCCACGATGGCCGTAACAACATTGACGATACTTTCGAGCGCATCTGAATAGAGCGCGATCGATCCGGTGAGGACGAACGCCAGATACTTGAGCGCAAGCACCACGACGCCAATAACGATGCTCATCAGCGCGATAAGCTGGACACGATCTATTTTGGCCATGCGCGCCGTCCTCTCTGCGCGAGCACCTAACAGATCGAAGCGGGGAAAGCCAGCGATCGCCAATACATGCAAATCGCTCGCAATCGCGGCGCCGGCGGCGCGCGGCTACGGCCGGAGGACGGGCAGCGCCCCTTCACGGCCGGCGCGGCATCCATGCACAGCGCGGCCTTGCGCGATCGCGAGGCGCCCGCTCATGATCCTGCCAACGATCGGACAACGACATGAGGGAGGACAGATCGTGAAACTCGTTCGCTACGGCGCCAAGGGCAAGGAAAAGCCCGGCCTCATCGATCCCGATGGCAAAATCCGCGACCTGTCCTCCGTCGTGGCGGACATCTCCGGTGATGCGCTCGGCAAGAAGGGCCTCGCCAAGATCGCCAAGGCCAACTGGGAGAAGCTGCCGCTGGTGAAGGGCAAGCCGCGCTATGGCGCCTGCGTCGGCGATGTCGGCAACTTCATCGCCGTCGGCCTCAACTATGCCGACCACGCCGCCGAGACGGGCGCCGCCATCCCCACCGAGCCGATCCTCTTCAACAAGGCGCGCTCCTGCATCGTCGGCCCGAACGACGATGTCATGCTGCCGAAGAAGTCGGTGAAGACCGACTGGGAGATCGAGCTGGCCATCGTCATCGGCGAGCGCGCCCGCTATGTCTCCAAGAAGGACGCCCTCTCGGTCGTCGCCGGCTTCTGCATCTGCAACGACGTCTCCGAGCGCGAGTACCAGATCGAGCGCGGCGGCCAGTGGATGAAGGGCAAGGGCTGCGAGACCTTCGGCCCGCTCGGCCCCTGGCTCGTCACCACCGACGAGATCAAGGACGTGCAGAACCTCGGCATGTGGCTCGACGTCAACGGCGAGCGGATGCAGACCGGTTCGACCAAGACCATGATCTTCGACGTGAAGACCATCGTCTCCTACGTTTCCGAATTCATGGTGCTGGAGCCCGGCGACGTCATCACCACGGGCACCCCGCCCGGCGTCGGCCTCGGCATGAAGCCGCCGAAGTTCCTCAAGGCCGGCGACGTCATGACCCTCGGCATCGAGGGCCTCGGCGAGCAGAAGCAGAAGGTCATCGCCTGGCAGTGACCGGATCGGCGGGCGCGCCCTGACCGGCCGCCCGCCGCCCATCCCCATGCCCCCTGTCCTCGCCCTCGGCGCGTTGACGACAGCCGCGATGATCGCCTTCGCGGCGAATTCCATTCTCGCGCGCCTGGCGCTCGCCACCGGCTCCATCGACGATCTCGGCTATACCGGCTGGCGCCTCGCCTCCGGCGCGGTGACGCTCGTGCTGGTGATGCGGCTGCTCGAACGCGACCGCCCCCTCCTGCCGCTAGCCGGGAGCTGGCCGCAGGCCGTGGCGCTCTTCGGCTATGCGGTGTTCTTCTCCGTCGCCTATCTCTGGCTCGGCGCGGCGGTGGGCGCCATCGTCCTCTTCGGCGCGGTCCAGGCCGGCATGATCGGCCGCGCGCTGGTCGCGGGCGACAGGCCGGGTCTGGTCGAGATCGGAGGGCTCACCCTCGCCTTCGCCGCCCTCGTCTGGCTGGTCTCGCCGGGCGTCGCGGCGCCGCCCCTCATGGGCGTCTTCGTCATGGCCCTGTCGGGCCTGTGCTGGGCCGCCTATTCGCTGCTCGGCCGCGGCTCCACCGCACCCGTCGCCGACACCGCCGGCAACTTCGTGCGTTGCCTGCCGGCCGGCCTCGCCCTCATGGCCTGGAGCCAGTGGACGGCGGCGCCATCGGCCTTCGGCATTGCATGCGCCATCGCCTCCGGCGCCATCGCCTCAGGTCTTGGCTATGCGGTCTGGTATCGCGTCCTGCCGCGCCTGTCGCGGCTCACCGCCGCCTCGGTCCAGCTGACCGTGCCGGCCATCGCGGCAGCCGGCGCTGTGCTGCTGCTGGCGGAGCCGCTGACGCTGCGCCTGGTCCTCGCCAGCGCCGCCATCCTCGCCGGCATGGCGGTGACCGTGCTGGCCGGCGAACGGCGTCGCCGCAGCTGAATCAATGTGTGAGGGCTTTGATTCTCGCCCTCAACAGCAGCACTTTTTCGATTCCGGATCAGGGGCTTGGCGGCGAGGCGTGATTCAGCGCGCGATGACGCGCCTCACTCCATCACCGCGGCTTTGAGGATGCAGACCATGACCGCATGGGCCGGCGTCGTGCCGCGGTTGCGGATGACGTGGCGGCCGTCACAGCGGTAGCGCGCGCTCTCGCCGGGCCCCACCACCTCGACGCGATCGGCCACCTCGACGGTGAGCTCGCCGGACAGCACCGAGAGGCTTTCGATGGAGCCGCGCTGGTGGCCGTCGCTCTCCAGCACCCCGCCGGGATCGCACTGGAAGTCGTACCACTGCAGCCACTCGACCGTCTTGATCCAGCCGATGATGGAGAGCCGGCACTTGCCGTCGTCGGAGACGAGCAGCGGGGTATCGGCGCGCGACAGCTTCTCGAGGAAGGGCTCCTCGGTAGCGGTGGCCAGCACCCGCTCGATCGAGACGTCGAGCGCCTGGCTGAGGCGCCAGATGGTGGCGAGCGTCGGATTGGTCTCGTTGCGCTCGATCTGGCTGATGATCGACTTGGCGACGCCCGACTGCTCCGAGAGTTCGGAGAGCGACAGGTTGTAGGCCTTGCGCAGGCGCTGCACCGTCTTGCCGAGATTGCCCGACAGGACATGGGCTCCCGCGTCGAGCTCGGTCTTCTTCGGATCGCGGTCGGCCATGGGAAGCGGGCACTCGGTCGGTGTGACGAACGATCGTTCGATCTTAAGGACAGGCTCGCTGCGGTGCAAGGTGAGAGCGGCCCTCAGACCTCCCGCGCGCCGAGCGCCGCATGGGTCGAGACGCGTGTCCAGGGGGCGATGCGCGCCTGGAAGGCGGTGTAGCTCTCAGCAACGCGGCCCGCCATCGGGCTGCGGGTGCCGAGGTCGCGCTGCAGGTCCGCCGCCTGCCGGCGCGCCTGCTGCACCAGCGCGGCCGGGAAGCCGCGCAGCTTGACGCCATGGCTGCCGACCAGCGTCGTCAGCGCCTCCATGTTGAGGATCTCGATCTCGGCGAGGGCGACGGCCTGTTCCGCCTCGCTCGCCGCCTCGACGACGGCCTTGAGATCGGCGGGCAGCCCCTCCCACAGCGCCTTGTTGATGACGAGCTCGCTCGACCCGTTCGGCTTGTTGAAGCCCGGCGCGTAGTAGAAGGGCGCGACGCGCCACAGCCCGAGCTGGATGTCGGAGCCGGGCGCGGTGAACTCCGCCCCGTCGACCGCCCCGCGCTCCAGCGCCGGATAGATGTCGCCCGGCGGCACGGCGATGGCGGTCGCGCCGAGCCGCTGGAACAGCTCGGCCCCGAGCCCGACCATGCGGATGGTCAGGCCCTTCACGTCCTCGGCCGACTGGATCTCGCGGCGGAACCAGCCGCCCATCGAGACGCCGGTATTGCCGCCGAGCAACGGCTTCACGCCAAAGCGCTCGGAGGCGGCATCCCAGAGCGCCTGCCCGCCGCCCTTCAGCACCCAGGCATTGTGCTCCGGCGGGGTCAGGCCGAAGGGCACGGTGGTGAAGAAGGCGAGCGCCGGCTCGCGGCCGATGGCGAAGAACGAGGCTGTGTGGCCGAGCTCGACGGTCCGGTTGCCGACCGCCTCGTGAACGGCGAAGGCCGGAACGACCTCGCCGGCGGCGAAGACCTGCACCTCGATGCGCCCGCCGGAGAGGACGCGGATGCGGTCGGCGATGCGCTGGGCCGAGAAGGAAGGTCCGGGCAGCGCCTTCGGCCAGGAGGTGACCATCCGCCAGCGCAGCGGCGTCTGCGCCGAGGCGATGGCGGGAGCGGCCAGGAGGCCGGCGGCGCCGGCAGCGAGGGCGGAACGGCGGGTCGGGGTCATGTCACCACCAGGCATGAAAATGATGGGTCGGTCCGTGGCCGGAGCCGATGGAAAGGCGGTCGGAGGCAGCAATGGCTTTCGTGACGTAGTCCTTGGCCTCGGACACGGCCTCGCCGAGCGGGAATCCCTTGGCGAGGCCCGCGGCGATGGCCGAGGAGAGCGTGCAACCCGTGCCGTGGGTGTTGCGGGTGGCGATGCGCGGGGCCTCCAGCCGCACCGCGCCCTCGCGCGTCACCAGCAGGTCGACGCTGGTATCACCATGGCCGTGGCCACCCTTCATCAGCACGGCCGGCGCGCCAAGCGCGATGAGCCTCTGGCCCTGGGCCAGCATGTCCTCCTCGCCGAGCGCTACCGGCTGGTCGAGCAGCGCCGCCGCCTCCAGGAGGTTCGGCGTCACCACGACGGCGCGCGGCAGCAAGAGCCGCTTCAGCGCCGAGATGGCATCGGGGTTGAGCAGCCGGTCGCCAGAGGTCGCGACCATGACGGGGTCGAGCACGACGGCCTTGACGCCGTGGCGGTCGAGGCCCGCGGCCACGGCCTCGATCACCGGCACCTGCGAGAGCATGCCGATCTTGGCGGCGCCGACCGCGAGGTCGGAGAAGACCGAATCCATCTGCGCAGCAATGAAGGCCGCCGGCACGTCGTGGATCGCCTGCACGCCGAGGGTGTTCTGTGCGGTCAGTGCGGTGATGACGCTCGCGCCATAGACGCCGAGGGCGGAGAAGGTCTTGAGGTCGGCCTGGATGCCGGCGCCGCCGCCGGAATCCGAGCCCGCAATGGTCACGGCGATGGCGGTCACGAGGCGTCTCCTGGCGTGAGGACTTTGATGCGCGCTCCGTCCGCGAGGGCGTCGGGGGTGAGCGCGTCGAGGGCGTCGAGATAGGCGATGGCGAAGCTGCCGGGCCCCGAGGCGGTGCGCGCCGCAACCTCCCCGGCAAGGCCGAGCACGGCGAGGGCGGCCGCGGTCGCGACCATCGGCGGGGCGCCGACCGACAGGAAGGCGGTGGTGATGGCGGCACCGGCGCAGCCCATGGCGGTGACGCGCGCCATCAGCGGATGGCCGTTGGCGATGGCGAAGCCCTTGGCCCCATCCGTCACCCTGTCGGCCTCCCCCGTGACGGCGACGACCGTGCCGAGCCGTGCGGCGAGGGCCGCGGGCCCCTCCCCCGGGGCCAGCGCGCCGATCTCGGCGGCATTGGCGCGGATGACCGTCGGACGGCGCGCCGCGATCTCCCGTGCGAAGGCCGCCCGCGGCGGCGAGCGGTCGACGAAGACCGGGTCCAGCAGCCAGGGCCGGCCTGCTCCCGCGGCGGCATCGATGGCCGTTGCGATCACCGCCCGCAGCTCCGGCTCCAGCGTGCCGAGATTGACGAGCAGCCCGTCGGCGCTGCCGGCAAAGGCGGCGATCTCGTCGGGCGAGGTGGTCATGGAGGGAATGGCGCCGATGGCGAGCAGCGCGTTCGCCGTATAGGCCTGCGCAACCGAATTGGTGATGCAATGGATGCGCGGCCGGCGGGCGCGGATGGCGGCAAGGCCAGCTTGCGCAGCGGCGACGACGGTATGGGGCGACAGGGCTTCCCCGGACGGGGACAGGGCATCCATCTCGGTTTCCTCCGCCGGCATGACCCGGATCAGGTGCGACGGGTTGGCCGTGACCGGCCTCTCAGCCCCTTTGGGGCACCCCGACGAGATGTCCCAAGAGTTAGGCCAAGCGCTTCGCCGGCGCAAGGGAGGCCGGCGCCGCATGGCAACCGCCACGCGAGGGGATGACGCGCGCCGGCTTTGGTGGCATGTCAGGCCATCTGCGCCGCGAGGTCCTCATGATCGCCTTTTTCGTCCAGATCAAATGCCAGCTCGGCAAGGCCTATGAGGTCGCTGCCGCCCTCGCCGATCGCGAGATCGCCTCGGAGATCTACTCGACCGCCGGCAATTTCGATCTGCTGGTGAAGTTCTATGTCGAGCCGGGCACCGACATCGGCCATTTCGTCAATGAGAAGGTGCAGCTGATCCCGGGCATCCAGGACACCCACACGATCATCACGTTCAAGGCATTCTGACCGAGCGCCCTATTTCGGCCGCTGCTGCCAGAGCTGCCAGACGCCGAAGGCGAGCGTCACCATGCCCGCATACCAGAGAACCGGCACGTAGCGCGGAACGCTGCCGCGGATATTCGCCTGGAAGAAGCTGCATTCCGGCGTCGCAAAGCCGATGCAGGCCACTTTCAGGCCGAGGAGCCCGAAGGCGCCGCCATACTGGGCGTAGTAGGCGAACCACCACGCCACCGCCGCCATGCAGAAGGCGAGGCCGACATAGATGGCGGGGGGTGTCGCGTTTCGGTCGTCCTCGGACATGCACGGCTCCGGCTGACGGGTCCTTTCCTACGACAGGGATGCGGTCTCGGGCCAGCCAGCACCGCATTGCGCCCCTGCTATCGGTCCATCTTGCCTCGCAGGCTCGAAGCGTTCCATTCTCTTCCCCGAGTTCCCCGGAGCACGTGACATGACGCCGACGAAATTCGGAATGGGCCAGGCTGTGAGCCGGGTCGAGGACGCGCCGCTGATCAAGGGCGAGGGCCGCTATGTCTCCGACCTCGTGCCGCAAGGCGCCCTCGTCGGCTATGTGCTGCGTTCGCCCTTCGCCTTCGCCGATTTCGTCATCAAGGACACCTCCGCCGCGCGCGCCATGAAGGGCGTGAAGGCCATCTTCACCCATGCGGACCTCGAGGGCGTCGGGCTCCTGCCCTGCCTGTCGCAGATCCCCTCGGTGAAGCCGATCCCGAACCCGCCATGGGAGGTGCTCTGCTCGAAGACGGTGCGCCATGTCGGTGACGGCGTCGCCTTCGTCGTGGCCGACACGCTCGACCGCGCCAAGGATGCCGCCGAGGCCATCGAGATCGAATGGACCTCGCGTGAGCCGATCATCGACGCCGTCGATGCGCTGAAGCCCGGCGCCGCGCAGGTCTGGCCGGACATTGCCGGCAATCTCTGCGGCGAGGTCCATCTCGGCGATGCCGACGCCACGGCCAAGGCCTTCGAGAAGGCCCACCGCACCGTCTCGGTGACCATCGTCAACAACCGCCTGATCACCAACTACATGGAGACGCGCGGCTGCCTCGCCGAGTACGACGCGAAGTCCAAGGGCTTCACGCTCACCCTCGGCAGCCAGGGCTCGCACGGCATCCAGGCGACGCTGGCGACCAAGATCTTCAACATGCCGAAGGAGAAGATCCGCGTCGTCACGCCCGATGTCGGCGGCGGCTTCGGCACCAAGACCTTCATGTTCCGCGAGTATCCGCTCTGCATGGTGGCGGCGCGTAAGCTGAAGAAGCCGGTCGCGTGGGTGCAGGAGCGCGGCGACCATTTCGTCAATTGCAGCCAGGGCCGTGACAACGTCTCGACCGCCACCGCCGCGCTCGACAAGCGCGGCAAGGTGCTGGCGGTGAAGGTGCAGACCATCGCCGACATGGGCGCCTATCTCTCCCAGTACGCGACCTTCATCCCTTACGTCGGCGCGCTGATGCTGGCTGGCGTCTATGCCTTCCCGGCCATGGATGTGCGGCTGAAGTACGCCTACACCAACACCGTGCCGGTGGACGCCTATCGCGGCGCCGGCCGCCCAGAGGCGGCCTATCTCATCGAGCGCCTCATGGACCGCATCGCCATCGAGACCGGCTCGACCCCGGCCGAGGTGCGCCGCCGCAACTTCATCCGGCCCGACCAGTTCCCGTGGAAGACGCCGGTCGGCCGCACCTATGATTCCGGCGAGTTCGACGGCCACATGACCCGCGCCATGGAAGTGGCGGGCTGGGACACGTTCAAGGACCGCCTCAAGGTCGCCCGCAAGGCCGGCAAGATCCGCGGCATCGGCATGGCCACCTATATCGAGGCCTGCGGCGGCGGCGCGCCCGAGAACGCCTGGATGAGCCTCGAGAAGGACGGCTCGGTCATCATCAAGGTCGGCACGCAGTCCAACGGCCAGGGCCACAAGACCGCCTATGCGCAGCTCGCCTCGCAGCACCTCGACATCCCCGTCGAGCGCATCACCGTGATCCAGGGCGACACCGACCTCATCCCCTCCGGCACCGGCACCGGTGGCTCGCGCTCGCTGCCCGTCGGCGGCGCGGCGGTGGATGTTGGCGCGCGGGCGCTCGCCGACGTCATCAAGGAGATGGCGGCGACCGAGATGGAGGTCGGCGTCGCCGACGTCGAGATCGTCGGCGGCAATGTCCGCGTCGTCGGCACCGACAAGTCAATCTCCTACGAGAAGATCGCCTCCCTGCCCGGCGCCGAGGAGAAGCTGAAGTCCCACGGCACCTGGCGCCCGCCGGAGCCGACCTTCCCGAACGGGACGCATATCTGCGAGGTCGAGGTCGATCCGGACACGGGTGCCACCACCATCGTCGGCTACACCGTCGTCGATGACTTCGGCGTCACCATCAACCCGACGCTGCTCGCCGGCCAGGTCCATGGCGGCATCGTCCAGGGCATCGGCCAGGCCCTGCTGGAGCGCACGGTCTACGACAAGGAGAGCGGCCAACTGCTCACCGCCTCGTTCATGGACTACGCCATGCCGCGGGCCGACCACATCCCGAACTTCCACTTCGAGACCCGCAACGTGCCCTGCGTGACCAATCTGCTGGGCATCAAGGGCGCCGGCGAGGCCGGCACCATCGGCGCCTGCCCGGCGGTGATGAACGCCCTCGTCGACGCGCTCTGGCGCGCCTACGGCATCAAGGAGATCGACATGCCCGCCACCCCCGCGGTGGTCTGGGAGGCGATCCAGCAGGCCAAGGCGGCGAAGGCCGCCTGAGGTCTTGGAAAGGCTGGCGGCGGGGCCCTGCCCTGCCGCCGCTTCATGCTTGCATGACGGCAAGCACAATTATGCATTTTTGCAGCGAACCAGCCGACGGCCGACGACGAGGGCTGCTGGCCAAGTCAGCGCGCGTCTCGTTCTACCAACCCTGCGACGGCCCTGAATGAGCTCCTGAAATCGCGCTTGATATCACGCAACCGTGACCACAAGCCGGCAAATCGTGAGCGGATAGCCTGCCCTAGAGACAGGTTGCCTCCTGGTGACTTATGGGCATGAACGCAATGAACCAGCAACGGCGCAATGAAAAGGCCGCGAGAGCGTGAGCTCTTCGCGGCCATCGTCGTCACCGGACGTGACGGATCAGATCATCAGGGGTTGGAGGTCCGCTGGGCGTCGACGCTCCACGGGCCCGGGCCGGCGAAGACCAGGTAAAGCGCGGTGAAGCAGTACATGATGGCCAGGCTGCCGCCGTTCTGGATGGGGTAGAAGCCGCGGGGCGCATGGCCGATGAAATAGGCGGCGGCCATGGTGCCGGCGAGCAGAAAAGCCGCCGGACGGGTGAAAAAGCCGGCCAGAAGCAGCAATCCGGTGGCAAATTCGATAAGAGCGGCGATCCACGGGAGCGAACCGACCGGCGCGAAATTGACGGCCATCGGGAAGCTGAACAGCTTCACGAAGGCATGCTGCAGCAGCACCAGCGCGAACATGATGCGGACGATCGAGAGCACGCGCGGTGCCCAGGCATTGAGGGTCGGATTGAGGCTGTCCATCGGGGGTCCCGTTGTCTGACGATGAGGTCGTGGCACCACCTCTTGCAGGGTGGTGAACGGACCTTAACCCCTGCGACAACCTGCGCAACCGCACCCGCGGCGGGGAAAGCGGCGTCGGCATGACCGCGGTTGGGCTGCTCGGGGACAGCGCCGCAGGGCTTCACTGCACCGACGGGGCTGCCTGAATCGGCCACGGCGTGGTTCAAAGGAGATCAAAGCTCTCCTCCGGCCTTTCCTCCCGACATGCCTGTTCTCTCCCGCGCTGCCACGGGAATTCTCTTCAAGCTCATGTCGACGGTGGCCTTCACCTCCATGTCGACGCTGGTGCGCGTGGCGGGCAAGGAGATCCCGGTCGGCGAGGTGGTGTTCTGCCGGTCCTTCTTCGCCCTGATCCCGCTCTTCATGATGTTGGCCTGGCGCCATGAGGTCATGGACGCCTTCCGCTATGTGAGCTTCCTCTCCCACATGAAGCGCGGCGTCATCGGCGCCACCGGCATGTTCTCCGGCTTCGTTGGCCTCACCATGCTGCCGCTCGCCGATTCCACCGCCATCAGCTACGCCGCGCCGCTGATGGTCGTGCCGCTGGCCTATTTCATCCTCGGCGAACAGGTGCGCATCTATCGCTGGACGGCGGTGGCCGTCGGCTTTGTCGGGGTCGTGGTGATCCTCTGGCCGCATCTCGACGTGGTCGCCCTCTACGGCCAGGCCGATGCCCACAGCACCGGCGCGCTCTTCTCGCTGGGCGGGGCGATCTGCGCCGCCTTCGCCACCATCCAGGTGCGCAAGCTCGTCAACACCGAGACGACGGCGGCCATCGTCTTCACCTTCATGGTGCTCTGCGCCTGCCTGGCGCTGCTCACCTGGCCGCTCGGCTATGTCATCCCGATCATGGGCCAGTGGGTGGTGCCGAGCCCGATGAAGGCCTTCATCCTCGTCATGGTCGGCGTCACCGGCGGCCTCGGCCAGATCTTCCTGACGCTGAGCTACCGCTACGCCGACACCTCGCTGATCGCCCCCTTCGACTATTTCTCGATGATCTGGGCGGTCATCATCGGCTATCTCGTCTTCGCCGACCTGCCGAGCGCCTATGTGATCGCCGGCGGCACCATCGTCGTCGCCTCCGGCATCTTCGTCATGTGGCGCGAGCACAAGCTCGGCCTCGAGCGGGCCCAGCAGCGCAAGGTCACGACCCCGCAGGGCTGAGCGGTCAGCTCGTCCTCCAAGCGCGCAATGTCTGGCGTCGTGGCCTCAGCCCTCGATGCCGCGCCTCAGGCGCTTGAGATCGGCGAGGAAGCGCTTGCCGAAGAGGACGGCCAGCGCGCCGCCATAGGCGAGGCCGCCGATCGCCATGAGCAGCACCAGTTCCACCTTGGCGCCGAGGCGGCCGGGAATGAGCATGGCGATGGCGGTGTTGGACGCCACCAGCGCCAGCGCCAGCACCGAGAAGGCCACGGCAAGCTGCGGCATCACCACTTTCGCACGCTCGTCGAGCGCAAGCAGGTCGCGCCGGCGGGCGAAGACGATCAGCAGGGCGAGGTTGATCCAGGCCCCCGCGCTGGTCGCCACCGCAAGGCCCACATGGCCGAGCGGGCCCATCAGCAGCACCTTGAGCAGGACATTGACGGTGATGGCGACGGCGACCGCGATCACCGGCGTCGTGGTGTCGCCGCGCGCGTGGAACGTCACCGTCAGCGGCCGGATGAGCACCAGCGCCGCGAGCCCCGACCCATAGGCCGCCAGCGCCCGGGCCGACTGCATCGCGTCATTGGCGCTGAACTCGCCGCGCATGAACAGCGCCGTCATCAGCGTGTCCGGCACGATGACGAAGGCGGCGACCGCCGGCAGGGTGAAGACCAGCGTCAGCTCGATGGCGCGCAGTTGCGCGGTGCGGGCGCCGGCATCGTCGCCGGCGGCGACGCGGCGGCTCATCTCCGAGAGCAGCACCGTGCCGACCGCGATGGCGATGACGCCGAGCGGCAGCTGGTTGAGGCGGTCGGCGTAATAGAGCCAGGAGACCGACCCGGCGACGAGATAGCTCGCCACAACCGTATCGGCGAGCACGGCGATCTGCGTGCCGGCCGAGCCGACGGTGGCCGGCAAGAAGGTCTTCCAGAACTGGCGGACCTCCGGCGTCACCTTCGGCGCGCGCAGCTCCAGCATGACATTGGCCTTGAGCGCATCGGCGGTGACGACGAGGAACTGCAACAGGCCCGCCACGACGATGCCCCAGGCCGCGGCATGGGCGGGGGTGCGGAAGTTCGCCGCCAGCAGCAGCGCGCCGATGATGCCGATATTGAGCACGACCTGCGTCGCCGCCGCCGCGGCGAAGCGGCCGACGGCGTTGAGCACGCCGCTCATCAGGATGACCAGCGAGACCAGCGCCAGATAGGGGAAGGTGATGCGGGTGAGCTCGACCGCCGCCGGGAAGCGCACGGGATCGTCGGCAAAACCCGGCGCCATCAGCCCGACCACCGTCGGCATGAAGACGAAGGCGAGGACCAGCAGCACGAGCTGGGCGAGGATGAGGAAGGCGAAGATCCGGTCGGCGAAGACCAGCGCGGCATTCTGGCCGCGCTCGGCCGCGACCTTGGCGAAGCCCGGCACGAAGGCGGCGGAGAAGGCGCCCTCGGCGAAGATGGCGCGGAACTGGTTGGGGATGCGGAAGGCCACGAAGAAGGCATCCGCCAGCGGCCCGGCACCGAGGATCGCGGCGAACATCAGGTCGCGCACGAAGCCGAACAGGCGGCTGACGAGGGTGATCGCCGAGACCGAGAAGATGTTCTTGATCACGGCCGAAAGGTTCCCCGGGCGATCCTTGGGCGGTCGGAGCCGCGACGCGGCCCCTCCGCGGGCGAGCCGGCGGTGCATAGCCGCGCCATCCGGCGAAAGAAAGGTCTAGCCGAGGGCGAGCGATTCGGCTCGGTCGTCAGGCGGCCGGCACCAGCGGCGGCCCGCCCGGCGGCGCATGGGGCGGATCCTCCGGCGGCAGCAGGCGGAAGATGCCGTGGTTCAGCGCCACCAGCACGTCATCGGCATAGGTGTCGCCGTCGATGAAGGCCATGGACCCGGTCAGCTTGCGCAGCGACAGGCGGCCGGCGATCCAGGCGCCTGGCTTGCCGCCGGCGACGAACTCGGTGGTGAGCGAAATGGTGGCGCAGCGCCGTCGCGTCTGCCGGATCACCTCGTAGCCCAGCACCGTGTCCATGAAAGTGGTGAGCGAGCCGCCGTGCAGCACCCCGTTGGGATTGCCGTGCCGGGCCTCGGCGCGAAAGCCGTACTCGACCGTGCCATCAGCCAGCGCTCGCCAGAAATAGGGGCCGGCGAGGCCGATGAAGCCTTCGAGGTCGCGGAAGCGGACGAAGCCGGCGGGCGGCGCAAGCGGGTCGGGCGTCATGTCCATGGCGCCAGTCGAGCCCGGCAGGGCGCCGCGCTCAACCGCCGCTTTCGGCAGAGGCGCCCTGCATGGTCCGCAGGCTCACACCTTCAGCGTCAGCCCGGCGGCCTTGGCGTCGGCGACGAAGCCCTTCACCGTGTCGAGCGAGATGTCCTCCGGCGCGCGGCCGAGGCCCTCAAGCTTCTTCAGGATGTCGGCCGGCGCCGTGATGATGTGGCAGCCGATGCGATCCGCCTCGATAACGTTCCACACCTCGCGGGTCGAGGCCCAGATGACCTCGATCGTCTCGGTGCCGCGGGCAAGGCCCACCGCATAGGTCATCACCGGCATGTAATCGTGGCCGGCATCGCCGAGGCGGCCGGCGAAGACGGAGATGATGGAGGGCGCGCCGCCCTTCAGCGCCTCCACCGAGGCCTTGATCTGGCCGGCGGTGTAGAGCGCGGTGAAATTGATCTTCACGCCCTCGCGCGAGAGCTTGTGGATCATGTCGTAGAGCGGCTCGCCCTTCGAGTTCGTCACCGGCAGCTTGACGTAGACGTTCTTGCCCCAGGTGGCGATGACGCGGGCCTGCGCCTCCATTTCCTTCAGGTCGTCGGAAAAGACCTCGAAGGAGATGTGATGGTCCGGCACGGCGGCGACGAGATCGGCCGCGTAAGCCGCATAGTCCGAGACGCCGGCCTTCTTCAGCAGCGAGGGATTGGTGGTGAAGCCCTGGATCCACGGCTTCTTCGCCATCTCGACGATGGAGGCCTTCTCGGCGCCGTCCGTGTAGAGCTTGACCTTGAGGTCGGCGATGGCCGGCATTGTTCTCTCCCGGTGTTTCCCGAAGGCTGTTTAAGGCCGGCCAAGGCGGGTGTCCAACCGGGGATGCGCGCAGCTCCCGCGATACCTATCTCTTGGTCATGTCACCCCGGAGGACCCCATGGGCCCGATCCGCCTCATCCTGAACATCCTCTGGTTCGTGCTCGGCGGGCTCCTCGCCGGGCTGGCCTGGTTCGTGGCCGGCATCCTCGCGGCGATCACCATCGTCGGCCTGCCCTGGGCCTTCGCCTGCTTCCGCATCGGCTCCTACACGCTCTGGCCCTTCGGCCGGGACGTGGTCTGGGCGAGCGAGCTCACCGGGCGGCCGTCCGGCGCCATGGGCGTGCTGCGCTTCATTGGCAATGTCATCTGGTTCATCCCGATCGGCCTGTCGCTGATGGTCATCCACGTGGTGGCGGCGGCGGCCTGTTTCCTCAGCATCATCGGCATTCCGTTCGGCTGGGCGCATCTCAAGCTCGCGGCGGCCTCGGTCTTCCCGCTCGGCCAGCGCATCGTCTCCTCCGACCTTGCCGATCTCGCCCGTCGGCAGTCCGCGGCCAACGCGCTGGTCGGCTGGCGGCGCGCCTGACCGCGGCCTGACACCGGCGGTCACCGATCGTGATGAGCCGGCATTTGCTTAGGGGGGTGGCGAAATCGTATAGATCGCCGCCCGCGGCCGACGATCCGTCGTCGCCGCCATCCTTGAGTCCGAGGCATGCCATGACCCAATCGAAGTCCCCGGCCACCCCCCTGCGCGTCGGCGTGGTCGGTCTCGGCGTCATGGGCAAGAACCACGCGCGCGTCCTCTCCGAGCTGCCCGGCGTCACCCTCGTCGGCGTCGCCGATCCCGACCAGGCGCAGGTCGAGTTCGTCACCTCGCGCCTCGGCTGCGCCGGCTTCTCCTCGCTCGAGGCCCTGCTCGATGCCGGCATCGATGCGCTGACCGTCGCGGCGCCGACCCAGCTTCACACCTCTATCTCGCTCGCCGCCATCGCCCGCGGCGTCCATGTCCTCGTCGAGAAGCCCATCGCCCACACGGTCGAGGAAGGCCGCCGCATCATCGACGCCGCCGAAAAGGCCGGCGTGACGCTGATGGTCGGCCATGTCGAGCGCTTCAACCCCGCGGTCCAGTCGATCCGCCAGGCGATTGCCGGCGACGACATCCTCTCCATCCAGATCACCCGCGTCGGCCCCTTCCCGCCGCGCATGTCCGACATCGGCGTCGTCATCGACCTCGCCGTCCACGACATCGATCTGATCCGCTGGTTCACCGGTTCGGAGATTGCCGAGATCCAGCCGCAGACCAACTCGATCCATGCGGCGCGCGAAGACATCGCCCTGCTGCAGTTCCGCACCGAGTCCGGGGTCCTCGCCCACATCAACACCAACTGGCTGACGCCCTTCAAGGCGCGCACGGTGCATGTGGCGACCCGCAACAAGTACATTTCCGGCGACCTCATCACCCGCCAGGTGACCGAGTGCTTCGACTACAAGCCGGACGGCTCCTATTCCATGCGCCACCTCTCGGTCGCCTATGCCGAGCCGCTGCGCGCCGAGCTCGTCGCCTTCGTCGATTCGGTGCGCAACCGCACCGCTCCGGTGACCGGCGGCGCCGACGGCCTTGCTAGCCTCGACATCGCCATGCGCTGCCTGGGCGAGCACCAGACGGCCGTGACGCCGCTCAAGATCGCCGCCGGCGGGCGCGGCTGACCGCCCGCCACGGCCTTGTCGTCGTGGCGTCACTTTGAAATGCTGTTGCTCGACCATGACGGGGCGCCCAGGGGGTGCCCGCGGGGATGGAACGCCAGCTGATGCCGCACGCAGACAAGGGCCAGACCACGCTGCGCATCGTCGTCGTCGGGGCGGGTTATGTCGGCCTCGTCAGCGGCGCATGCCTCGCCGCCCTCGGCCATGAGGTGACGGTGGTGGACCGCGATGTGGCGCGTGTCGCCGCCCTCCGCGACGGCATCATTCCGATCCACGAGCCCGGGCTCGACGTCCTGGTGGCGGCGCAGGCCGCGGCCGGCCGCCTCGCCTTTTCGACAGAGCTGTCCGCCAGCGTTCCCGGCGCCGAGGCGGTGTTCCTCTGCGTCGGCACGCCGCCGCGCCCCGAGGACGGCCATGCCGACATGCGCCATGTCATGGAGGCCGCCGCCGAGGTCGGCCGGTCTCTCGACGGCTTCACCGCCATCGTCGTGAAATCAACCGTGCCGGTGGGCACCGGCGAGGAAATCGAGGCGCGGCTGCAGGCCCTCGGCCGCCCGGCGGCATTTGCCGTCGTGTCGAACCCGGAATTCCTTCGCGAAGGCGCCGCCATCGACGATTTCATGCGGCCGGACCGCATCGTCGTCGGCACCCAGGATGCCCGCGCCCTCGCCCTCATGGAGGCGATCTACCGCCCGCTGACGGAGGCCGGCGCACCGCTGGTCGCAACCAGCCGGCGCGGGGCGGAGATGATCAAATATGCCGCCAACTGCTTCCTGGCGCTGAAGATCACCTACATCAACGAGATCGCCAATCTCTGCGAGGAGGTCGGCGCGGATGTCGAGGACGTTGCCCGCGGCATCGGCCTCGACCCGCGCATCGGCGAGCGCTTCCTCAAGGCCGGGCCGGGCTTCGGCGGCTCCTGCTTCCCGAAGGACATGCTGGCGCTGATGAAGACGGCGCAGGATCACGGCGTGCCGCTGCGCTCGGTGGAGACGGCGGTGGCGGTCAACGATGCGCGCAAGGGCGAGATGGTCCGCAAGATCATCCGCGCCGCCGGAGGCTCCGTCGCCGGCAAGACCATCGCCATCCTCGGCCTGACCTTCAAGGCCGGCACGGACGACATGCGCTCGGCCGCCTCGCTCGTCATTCTTCCGCAGCTGATGCGCCACGGGGCGCGTCTGCGCGCTCATGACCCCGCCGGCATGGCCCAGGCCGCCCCTCTCCTCCCCGGTGTCGCCATGGCCCCGAGCGCCATGGACGCCCTTGCCGGCGCCGACCTCGCGGTGATCCTGACGGAATGGCCGGACTTCGCCGCCCTCGACTGGCGCGCCGCCGCCGCCACCATGGCAGCGCCCGTGCTGGTCGACCTCCGCAATCTCCTGGACCCGGCGCACGCGCGCGCCTGCGGCCTTGCCTACCACTCGATCGGCCGGCCGCTGCGCGATGCCGCCCCGGCTGCCGCGACACCGCTCGCCGCGGAGTGAGCCGGCCCGCCTGCCCTGCCTTGGCACTTTCTTGACCTCTTTCGGTTAGCCCTCGTGGGGCAATCCGGCGCCGGGACGCGCCGCGGGAGGGAAGACACCATGGCGGTCCTCGTCACGGGCGGCGCCGGCTATATCGGCAGCCACATGGTCCTGGAACTGCTCGACGCCGGCGAGGCGGTCGTGGTCCTCGACAACCTGTCCACCGGCTTCGTCTGGGCCGTCGATCCGCGGGCAACGCTCGTCGTCGGCGACATGGGCGACCAGGCGCTGGTCGAAACGGTGATGCGCCAGCACGGCATCGACGCCGTCATCCATTTCGCCGCCCGCATCGTCGTGCCGGATTCGGTCGCCGATCCGCTCGGCTACTACCTCGCCAACACCGTGAAGACCCGCGCCGTCATGGCCGCCTGCGTGGCGCAGGGCGTGCGCCACATGATCTTCTCCTCGACCGCTGCGGTCTATGGCACGCCCGAGGTCATGCCGGTGAGCGAGGAGGCCCCGACGCGCCCCGAGAGTCCCTACGGCACCTCCAAGCTCATCACCGAATGGATGCTGCGCGATGCCGCCGCCGCCCACGACCTCACCTACGTCGTGCTGCGCTACTTCAACGTCGCGGGCGCCGATCCAAAGGGCCGCACCGGCCAGTCGACGCCGAACGCCACGCATCTCATCAAGGTGGCGGTACAGACCGCCCTCGGCCTGCGGGAGAAGATGGACGTCTTCGGCACCGACTATCCGACGCCCGATGGCACCTGCGTGCGCGACTACATCCACGTGACCGATCTCGTCCGCGCCCATCTCTCCGCCCTCGCCCATCTGCGGGCAGGCGGCGAGAGCATGGTGGCGAACTGCGGCTACGGCCACGGCTACTCGGTGAAGGAGGTGATCGACACGGTGCGTGCCGTCACCAAGGTCTCCTTCCGCGCCGACTACGCCCCGCGCCGGCCGGGCGATGCCGCTGCCGTGGTGGCGGACGCGACCCGCGCCCGCACCCGCCTCGGCTGGACGCCGGCCCATGACGACCTCACCAAGATCGTCGAGGCCGCCTATGCGTGGGAGCGCCGCCTCGCCAACGGCCCGCGCTAGGCGGGCCGCCGGCCGGGCCTATTTCACCAGCCCCATCGTGCGCGGCAGCCAGAGCGTCAGCTCGGGGATGAAGGTGATCGCCACCAGCGAGAAGAGCAGCGGGATCAGCCAGGGCAGGATCGCGACCGTCGTTCGCTCCACCGTCATTCCGGATATTCGCGCCAGGACGAAGAGCACCATGCCGAGGGGCGGGTGCAGCAGGCCGATCATCAGGTTCAGCGTCATCATCACCCCGAAATGGATCGGGTCGATGCCGACCTTCAGCAGGATCGGCATGAGCACCGGCACCAGGATCGAGATCGAGGCGATGGGCTCGAGGAAGCAGCCGACGATCAGCAGCAGGATGTTGACCAGGACGAGGATGATGTAGGGGTTGGTCGTGATCGACAGCAGCCCCTCGGCCGCCAGCTCGGTGAGCCGCGTCGTCGTCAGCACCCAGCCGAACAGCGAGGCGGCGGCGACGATGAGCAGCACGCTCGCGGTGGTCTCGATCGTGTCGAGCGTCACCTTGTAGAGCTGCTTCCAGGTGAGCGAGCGGTAGAGCACGAAGCCGAGGATCAGCGCCCAGGTGCAGGCGGCGATCGCCGCCTCCGTCGGCGTGAACCAGCCGAAGGTCATGCCGAGGATGATGATCATCGGCGTCAGCAGCGCCGGCAGCGCCGAGATGAAGGTGAGGCCGAGCACCTTCCAGCGGAAGACCTGGTCGCGGCCCATATTGTAGCGCCGGGCGCACCACCACACGAAGATCATCATGCTGGCGGTCATGAACAGGCCGGGGATCACGCCGCCGAGGAACAGCGCGCCGATCGAGACATTGGCCATCATCCCGTAGATGACGAAGGGCAGCGAGGGCGGGATGATCGGCCCGAGCGTCGAGGAAGCCGCGGTGACGCCGACCGCGAACTCGGTCGAGTAGCCGTGGTCCTTCATCGCCTTGATCTCGATCGTGCCGAGGCCGGCCGCATCGGCGATGGCCGTGCCCGACATGCCCGCGAAGATCACCGAGCCCACGATGTTCACCTGGGCAAGGCCGCCGCGCATCCAGCCGGCCACCGCCACCGCGAAGTCATAGATGCGATTGGTGATGCCGGCGGAGTTCATGAGGTTGCCGGCGAGGATGAAGAAGGGCACCGCCAGCAGGGGGAAGGAATCGAGGCCGCCGGCCATGCGGTGCAGCACCACGAAGTCCGGAATGAAGGCGACGAAATGGGTGTAGTAGAGCGCCGAACCGGCCAGCGCGATGAAGACCGGGATGCCTGCCAGCAGCGCCACGAAGAAGATGAAAATGACGATGGTCATGGCGTGCCGCCGGCCTTGGTGTCAGTGCTGAGGGGATCGGGCCGGCTGAAGCCGGTGCGAAAGCCGCGCCAGACGATCTGTGCCTGGCGGATGACCATCAGGAAGCAGCCGATGGCGATGCCGCCGTAGACCAGCGACATCGGCCAGTCGAAGACGGTCATGTAGAGGTTGTGCATGCGCTCGGTGATCAGCACCGAGAACCAGGCGAGCAGGCCGAGGAAGACCAGCTTGATGATCTCGACGGCGCCGATCAGCGACCGCTTCAGGCCGCCGTCGCGCATGACGTTCTGCACGAGTTCGACGGCGATGTTGGTGTTGCGCCGAACCACCATCGCGCCGCCGACGAAGACCACCACCATCAGCAGATAGCGGGCGATCTCCTCGGTCCAGGCCAGGCTGTTGTTCAGCACGTAGCGGGTGAAGAACTGCAGGAAGACGATGAAAGCGAGGCCCCAGAAGATGGCGATCGCCAGCCAGTCCTCGGGATATTTCTCGACCACCACCTCCTCGTCGGTTGCGACGATGAGATGGACGTCCTCGCTCGGTTGTCCGGCGGGTGGCGGGGTGGGTGACATGGGAAGTCCTCGCGGCGCGGAGCCGCCATTGCGATGTCAGGAGCGCGATGGGGACGCCGCAGCGGGCGGCATCCCCTTGGGCGATGCGCCTCAGCTCGAGCGGGCGAGGCCCTGCAGCGCGTCGTACTCGGCCTTCGACCAGCCGGCACCCGATGCCGCATCGTTGTGCAGCGGCATGGCGGCGGCGCGGAAGGCGGCGCGGTCCGGCGTGATCACCGTCTTGCCGAGCTTGCGGAACTCGTCCGCCAGCTTCTGCTCGCTCTCGCGGATCTGGTTCGAGGCGCGCGAGGCGGCCTCGAGCAGCACCGCGTTGAAGGTGGCCTTCTCCGCGTCGTTGAGGCGGCCCCAGACATGCGAACCGACGATCGACAGGAGCGACTCCGTGATGTGGCCGGTGAGCATGATGTGGCTCTGCACCTCGTAGAATTTCTTCGCCATGATCGTCGGCAGCGGATTCTCCTGGCCGTCCACCGTGCCCTGCTGGAGGGCGAGATAGACCTCGGCGAAGGCGATCGGCGTCGCGTTGGCGCCGACCGACTTGGTGAACATCAGGAACAGCGGCGCCGGCGGCACACGCAGCTTCATGCCGCGCATGTCCTCGGGTTTGTTGATGGCCTTGTTGGCGGTGACGTGACGCTCGCCGTAATAGGTCAGCGCCGTGACCTTGTGGCGGGTGCGGCCCTCGTAGCCCGAGGCGATCTGCCGGAAGAGCGGCGAGTCGCGATAGGCCTTCCAGTGATCGAAGTCGCGCAGCACGTAGGGCGCGTTCGAAATGGCGATGGGCTTGTGGATCGAGCCGGCGAAGGCAACGCCGGTATAGATCATGTCGACCGTGCCGAGCGACAGGCCCTCGTTGATCTGGTTCTCGTTGCCGAGCTGCGATGCCGGGAAGACATCGATCTGGAACTTGCCGTTGGTGCGCTTGGCGATCTCGCCGGCGGCCCACAGCGCCTCGGTGTGGTAGGGCTCGCCCGTCTCGTAGACGTGGGCCCATTTGAGCTTCACCTGCTGGGCGCGCAGCGGCGTGGCAGCGAAGGTGGCAAGACCCGCACCCGCGATGAGCGCGTTGCGGCGTGAGATGGTGGTCATGGGGGTATCCTCCCTACCCGTGTGATCATGGTCTTTCGGGCGGGTTGGTCCCGCCGCTTCTTGCCGGTGCCCGCGACGGGCGCCGGTGGCATGTGCTCAGGCGCGCTTCAGGTCGGAGCGCGCCGAATCCTCCAGGAAATAGCCGGGGTTGAAGCGCTTGAGGTCGTCGAGGCCGAGCGACAGCCCGTCGACATGGGCACCCATGGCGGCGGCGGCGGCCTCGGCATCGCGAGCCTCGATGGCGGCAAGAACCGCCTCGTGCTCGGCGACGACCCGCGCCATGCGCCCCTCCAGCGGCAGGGTCAGCCGGCGGAACCGGTCGACCTGCAGTTTCACATGACGGACGAGCGCCCAGACGCCGGGATGGCGGCCTGCGGTCGCCACGGCCTCGTGGAAAGCCTCGTCGGCGCGGTGAAAGGCTTCCGTATCGCCCGCCTCCGCCGCCTCGGCGGTCCGCACCAGGATGGCGCGCAATTCGATGATCTGGCTCCCCGTCGCCGAGGCGACGGCGCCGCGCACCGCAAGTTGCTCGAGCACCCGGCGGATGGTGATGGCCTCGGGAAGGTCCGCGAGCGGAATGCGCGACACATGGGTGCCGGACTTGGCGATGATGTCGACCAGCCCTTCGTCGGCGAGCCTCAGGAGCGCCTCGCGCACCGGCGTGCGGCTGACCCCATGGGCGGCTGCGATGTCCTTCTCGGCGATCGGCTCGCCGGGCTTGCGGCGCAGCGACAGGATCTCCTCGCGCAGCAGCGCATGGATGGCCGCGGCGGCCGTCTGGCCCCGCCCCCCAGTCCTGTCGCGCCCTCCGCCGATCAGCGTCAGCATTTCCAAAAATCCCAGCCTGATATGACAGGTACACCTGATATATCAGCATGGCAATCCATCAGGCACTGGAGCCACCGGCCCCATCGGCTTTCCCTGGTGCAGGGAAATCTGCAGGGAAACGCGCGCGTTTTTGCATCGCGACGGATACTCGCCTTTGCCGGCGGCAATCGGCTCATCTGGGGACCGCGAACCGGGTCTCGGGGCAATTAGCGAGGGTCAGGGTTGCTCTCGGACGACACGTGGCACGATGCGGAGCCAACCCCTCGGGGGCATGGCGACCGACAGCGTTTCGAACGCTATCGCGGCACTATCTTGATCATACCCCAATATTCATGACTTAGCCCGAGCACATTAATCGAATTGATGGATGCATCAAGACTCCGTTCACATTAAACTTCAAGTCTATTTTTAGCGATGAGTTCTATCATCGAGTATTTTTATCTTGATCGACGGCGAAAATCGAGCATCCATGCATCCGCATGCCAGAAATTGGATCGGCGTGACTGTAAAAGGTGAGCCTCATATGTTAGAGAACATCACGACAATGCAAACAGGGCACTCTGATGTAAACATTAACTCCGATGAACGACGCCGACACTTCATCGGAGGATCAGATGCAAAAATCATCATGGGTTCTGATGAGATTGCGTTAAGGAAACTCTGGGAGTTCAAGTCAGGACTTCGCCCATCTGAGGATTACTCGGGAAATCTGGTTGTGGCCCTGGGGCGTGCGACCGAAGCATTGAACACCGAGTGGTACGAGCGGCAGACAGGTGAGACCGTCTTTGACGTTCAGGCGCGCTTGTTCCATCCGGCATATGAGTTTCTTGCCGCAACGCTGGACGGTCTGACAGACAAGGGTACGGCGATCTTTGAGGCGAAGTTCATGTTGCCCTGGTCGTTCTCTGAAGACGCGGCCGCGGCCAAGCACATGCCTCAGCTCCAGCACAACATGGCGGTAGCCGGCAGGAATACCGCGAGGCTCTCCATCCTTACCGGCGGCGGGAAATGGGTACTGATCACGGCCGAAGCCGATCCGATCTATCAGGACGCACTGCTGGAGGCAGAGCTGCGATTCTGGGACTGCGTCACATCTGGCACCCCTCCCCGGCCGGTCGGCGCCCCACCACCCCTGCCGAAATCTGAGGTCGTTCGGATCGTTGATATGACCGGGAGCAATGAATGGGCGGTGCTTGCCGCCCAATTTCGTAACACGAAGCGGGCGCATGATGATCACGTCGCTGCCAAGGACAGCCTGAAGGCGCTCATTCCAGCCGATGCGGCCGAAGCGATTGGCCAGGGCCTTCGCGCCAAACGCAGCAAGACCGGCGCAGTGTCCTTTGAAATCCTTACGGGAGCATGAGCCATGTCAGCTCGCTCCTCAGACAGCATTCGCCACATCGCAAAAGCCCTGGCAGCCGCACAATGTGATCTACAGAATCCTCAGGCGCGCCACGAGGGACAGATCCGGCGTGAACTGCCCTCAGGGCTTGCGCTGATCGAGCCCTATCGTTTCGCAAGCCTTGGCGATGGCCTAGCCCTCATACGGCCTATTCTTGGGCGTCACGGACTTTCGCTGATCCAGGCCACACGGCTCGACGGCCAGGCAGGACTTGTGATCCTCGAGACGCGGATCATCCACGAGTCAGGGGAATGGATCCTTGCAGATTATCCCGTGGCGCCGCTGCCTCACGGCGGAGCGTCAGACCCACGAGAACTCGGCGCAGCGCTTACATATGCGAGACGGCAATCCCTGTTCTCGCTGATAGGCATAGCACCCCAAAATGACCCGGACGGTTGTGTTGGTGCGGGATTGCCGGCAGGCGACCACGATGCGTCGCGGCCCATTGCCGGCTCGAAGGAGCCGGTTGGCCAACTGATCGAAGAGATATCGGTCAAACGATGCGCTCACGACCGCCGCGATATGGGCGATAGAACAAACACTGGTGCATCATGGCCCGCTGATGGATCGTTCCCGAAGCCCCTGACACCACTTGACCTTGCCCGAACATCTGACGACCAACTAGCCGCATTGTCGGAGGAGCTGGAGCGGCTCTCGTCCCTTAAGGACCTGCGGTCATGGGCGATGGATAGGGTCAAGGTGATTGCACCGCTGCTTCCGCAAGATCGTCGACGACTGAATGAGGCCTTCTTGGCCAGGCGCAAGGCGGTTGACCAGCAAGTGGCGCACGAAGGCAATAGCGCCGATCGTCTTGTCGATGAGGATCCCAATCTTGAGAAGGGCGCACCGGCCATCGCCGGCGACAAAGGGACGACAAGGTCCGAGCGCCCGTCCAGGCCGCGTTCAGAGCGCGAGGAAAGAACCAAGAATGGTTCTCGACGACAGCCAGTCCTTGCGACGGACGTTCCAGCCGCTGGACCAGGCCAGCCATGAAACGCAAGCAATGGTTTGTTCGAAGGGAACCTCATCCCTTTGGCGCCCCGCGCCATGCCATTCCCGGCAGGGTCCGGCAGGCGGTCGTCGAACGGCAACAGGGCGTCTGCGCCAAATGCGGATGCTTGCTTGGCCCGGACTTCACCGAGTTTGACCACCACCCGCCCTTAGCGCTTCGGGACAAGAACAGCGACCCGAATGATCCAGCCCTCCTGCAGGCCTTGTGCACCCCCTGCCACCGAACCAAGACAGGCGCTGATGTGACGGCAATTGCGAAGGCGAAGCGCCTCGCCGAAGCCGAGTTTCAGCACCGAGTGATCATGCGAGAAAAGGTGCCAGGTCGTCCGCGGGTGCCCGCAGGAGTAAGACGTTGGTACCTCAAGCCCCCCCGAGAACGAAACTGACGGAACTGACGGCAGCGGCAAAACACAAATAGTTTCTGTCGTTAATCGGGAGCATTTTGCACCCCGGTGCAAAATGTGAATTTTATTCACTTTCGTAACATCAGTTATGTCAATGACTTAGAGCGTAGCGCCGCTTCGCTCGGAGGCGATTTCCTACCCCCCTTGACGGGCACCAAGTCTGCCCGCAGATACTTAAGGACCTCCTTCGTCGCACCTCAGGTGAGGTTCGTTCTTTTGAATGAACGGGTCCGTTCATTCGAGAGCCGGCCGGCGCTTTGCCGGTTTCACCCGAGGAGGACCTATGGCGAAGACGTTTCAATCAACCCCGGGTTCGGGCAATGAACCGCCGGACATCGCAGACGCACTCAGCAATTCAAAAGGTCAGTTCGACGACTTCCGGCTGACGGTCTCCTTTGTCGAAATCGCGACGCTCAAGCCCAGCCCGCACCGCGCCAAGATCCATTCGGACGAACAGATCGCCCAGGTGGCTGAAAGCATCCAGAGCTTCGGCTTCCTTCGCCAAATCCTGATCGGCCAGGACGGCGAGATCATCGCCGGGCACGCGATCTACGAGGCCGCACTGCGTCTAGGGCGGACCGAGGTGCCGATCAGCGATGTCTCGCATCTCGATGCAGCGAGCCAGCGCGCATTCGCGCTTGCCGACAACAAGATCGCCGAAAATGCGGCATGGGATGCCGACGCTGTTGCTCGTGAATTCACGTTCCTCACGTCGGTGGATGTCCCCTTCGCGCCTGAGATCACCGGCTTCTCCAGCATCGAAATCGATTTCGCCCTCACTGATGGGGCCAGCGACGAGGATGTAGATCTCGGTGCTTCTCTCCCCGATACGGCGACGGAGCCCGTAGCAAAGCTCGGCGATGTGTGGGTTCTGGGCTCCCACAAGCTGTTCGTCGGAAGCGCGCTGGACGCATCATCCTATGCGGCGCTGATGGGGGATGAGAAGGCACGGATGGTCTTCACCGATCCGCCCTATAACGTTGAGATCAACGGAATAGTCGGGAACGGCAACACCAAGCATCAAGAATTCCTCATGGCCTCCGGTGAGATGAGCCGCGAGGAGTTCACCGCTTTCCTTCTCTCCTTCATGCAGCTCAGCGCGGCCTATACGATCGGCGGAGGGCTGAACTACGTCTGCATGGACTGGCGGCACCTGCAGGAGATGCTCGCCGCAGGCACGTCGGCCTACACGGAGCTCATGAATCTCATCGTCTGGGCAAAGACCAACGGCGGTATGGGTTCCTTCTACCGGTCTCAACATGAACTGATCTTCGTATTCAAAGCAGGGACGGGAAAGCATCTGAACAACATCCAGCTCGGCCGCTTTGGACGCAACCGAACCAACGTGTGGAGCTATCCTGGAATGACGTCGAACAGCCGGGAACGAGCGGAGATGCTTGCACAGCATCCGACGGTCAAACCGGTGATGATGGTTGCTGACGCCATCCGCGATGTGTCGCGTCGCGGTGAGATCATTCTAGATCCTTTCGCGGGCAGCGGCACAACGCTGATCGCTGCTGAGAAGACCGGGCGCATCTGCCGGGCCATCGAGCTTGATCCGAAGTTCGCCGAGGTGATCATGACCCGCTGGCAGGACCTCACCGGCCAGGAGGCAGTCCACGTCGCAAGCGGGGCGACCTTCAACGAACTAACGGCCGAGGTGCGACCGCACGACACCGGGCCCCGCCACACACGCCTTCCGGCCCCCTCCATGAACGTTAATTCCGCGGGAGGGGACGCAGCTGACGCTTCACGCCCGCAGATCCGGGAGCGCCGTCGCCCGGTCCCCATCACGGCAAACGACGCGTAGGAATAGCATCATGAGCAATCACAACAAACGAAACGTCCCGAGCAAGAACGCGCCGCTCTACAGGGTTGGCAAAGGGAAGCCGCCGCTGGAAACGCAGTTCAAAAAGGGGGTTTCCGGCAATCCCTCGGGCAAGCGCAAACGCCCGAAAGCCCCCTGGGAGGCGATGGAAGCGCTTCTCGCGAGCCAGACCTGCGCCGTAACTGTCGGCAACCGACAGCAGCAGGTCCCGATCGCTGAGGCCCTGATCATGCGTGTCTTCAACGATGCCATGAAGGGCAACACGGCAGCGACCAAGATCGTGATGGATCTTTGGACGGCTGCGGCTAACCGTTCGGACCAGCAGCGCGACGATGAGCTATCGCCGGCCGACGAGGAGATTCTGAAGGCTCTTGGCGTCCAGCAGGCGGGATCGAACATGACCACGACACTGGCGGGCGAAATCCGGGTCACGTTCGACCCCGACGGGACGATGTCGCTTGAGGCGGACGAGATCGATGAGGATCTCGTCTCGCGCCTCGAAACCGAAATCGCTGAGGCCTTTGCTGAAGGCGGAGATCCGGTCGGCATTGTGGAGGCTCTGATCTCCTCGATGCGCCGTCGCAATTCCTCGACGGACGGAATTGTTGCCGTGTCAGAGTCGGTAACGTCGATCCTCCAGAAGGGGGACGGCACGATCGAGATCCGCACGAGCTAAGACCTCCACATGCTTGACCGAAAGAAGCTGCTGGCAAACGCGCTGAGGCAAGACCTCAGCGCGTTTACGCGACGGACGTTCTTGCATCTTGAGGAAGGAACGCCCTACCAGCACAACTGGCACATCGACCATATTTCTTGGCAATTGACGCGCCTTGCGCGAGGCGACATTCGCCGCCTCATCATCAACGTGCCACCGCGCTCAATGAAATCGATCAAAGTTTCGATCGCCTTCTCGGCATGGGCTATGGGCCACGAGCCCTCATCGAAAATCATCTGCGTATCCTATGCCGAAGCGCTAGCTCGGAAGCTCTCAATTGATACCCGGCAAGTCATGCAAAGTGCCTGGTACCGCTCGGCCTTTCCCCGGCTCGACCTGAAGGGAGTGCGCCAAAGGACGTTGGAGATCGAAACTCGGCAGGGTGGGTATCGTCTAGCGAGCGGCATGGGGGGCAGTATCCTCGGTCGCGGCGCAGACCTCATCATCATCGACGATCCCCAGAAGGCCATTCAGGGTATTTCCGAGGCGGGTCGTCGCCAGGCAAAAGAGTTCTACAACAATGGGCTGGTGACGCGCCTGAACGACAAACGGTACGGCGCCATTATCCTCATTATGCAGCGGCTTCACGAGGACGACCTCGTTGGCCACGTTCTGCAGCACGATGACTGGGAGCACGTGGTCCTGCCGGCAATCGCGCCGGAAGAGGTCGCTTATCAGCTGAGCGATAATCCAGCGCACGTCTTTCATCGGGAGAAAGGCACGCCGCTGCACGGCGAGCGGGAGCCGCTGGTCGTTCTGCAAAGCATCCAGGAAGCCCAGGGGTCTCTGGTGTTCTCCGCCCAGTACCAACAACAACCAACGCCAGCGGACGGAAACGTTGTTAGACGCAGCTGGCTGCGGTTCTACGACGCTCCACCGTCGGTCTTTGACCAAACGATCGTTAGCTGGGACACGGCTTCAACGCTCGGAGCGGGTTCCGACTGGTCTGTCGGCACCGTCTGGGGCGCGAAAGGAGATGATTACTATCTCCTTCACGTGGCAAGGGACAAGCTCGAATTCCCGTCTCTTAAGCGGCTCATTGTCCAAACCGACCGTCAGTGGCAGGCGAACGTCACACTGATCGAGGATAGCGAGCTTGGCCGTGCGCTAGCACAAGAACTCAGACGCGGCCGGGAATTGCGACCGATCCTAAAGAAACCGCGCGTCGACAAACAGACACGCTTTGCGGCTCAGGCCTCACGGTTCGAGGCGGCACAGGTCCATTTCCCCAGCGAGGCACCGTGGCTGGCCCTGCTAATGGATGAAATCCTGTCGTTTCCAAATTGTCGGCACGACGACCAGGTCGATTCGGTAAGCCAAGCCCTTGACTACCTCTACCAGATGGGGCGCCCGATCCGAGACAAGCTAAAAAGACCTGCACTCGTCCGCCCCAGACGTATGGAAAGGCCATCCGGCTACACTCGCGAAAAACTGTAGAATAATGTCGACAAGCAATTATAAATACTAGATATTCAACCCGGCGACCGCGTAAAACTTGAAATCAATTGAGCGGTTACAATGCACTCGCCACTTCTGACGTTGCCCCCAGTTTCTATCCAGCTGTGAGTTCATTCCGGCGGTTGGTTGAAGCGCTACCCGTTTCTAGGCCAGCCGGAGCTGGAATCTTCCGGGGCTAGGGCTCATGCCGGCGGGGGTGCCGGAGAGCTATTTATCAGCGCGATCGGGGGCTTGTTGCCGATAGCGCTGTGTGGCCGGACTTCGTTGTAGTCTCTACGCCAAGCCTCCATTTTCGAGCGGGCGTCGTCAAGGCTCATGAACCAGTGGGTGTTCAGGCACTCCGCGCGGAACTTGCCATTGAACGACTCGATGAAGCCGTTGTCGGTCGGCTTGCCAGGCCGGGAGAAGTCGAGGATGACGCCCTTCTGATAGGCCCACAGATCGAGATCACGGCTGACGAACTCTGAACCTTGGTCAACACGGATTGTCGCTGGATAGCCGACGGCAGCGCAGACCCGTTCAAGGGTCAGCACCACGTCCTCACCCCGGTAGCTGAACCGCGCATCGACCGCCGGCGAGAATCGGGAGAAGGTATCGACGATCGTCAGCACGCGGATCTTCCGCCCGGTCGCCAGCTGGTCGTGAACGAAGTCCATGGCCCAGGTTTCGTTCGTTCGGGTGGCCGCCCGACGATCGTCCCGCAGCTTCGCCTTTACCCGGCGCTTTGGCACCTTGTTCCGCAACTGCAGTCCCAATTCCTTGTAAAGACGATAGATCCGCTTCGGATTGACCGCCCATCCATCTCTGCGCAGCAAGACGTGGACCCGGCGATAGCCGTACCGTACCCGCGTCTCGCAGATCTCTTTGATGCGCTGCTTCAGCTCGGCCTGCGTGCCACGCTTCGACTTGTAGACGTAAAGACCCCGATCGATCCGAAGGGTGGCGCAGGCTCGCCTGGCCGACACCTTCCAATCACTGCGAACCTTGTCCACAAGCTCCCGCTTGCGCGCAGGCCTCAAAGCTTTTTTGCCAGAACGTCCTGGAGCATGGCCTTGTCGAGCGACAGGTCCGCGACGATCCGCTTCAGCTTGGCGTTCTCTTCCTCGAGCTGCCGCAGCCGCCTCATCTCGGACGGCATCAACCCGGCATACTTCTTCCGCCAGTTGTAGAAGGTGGCGTCCGAGATCCCCGCCTTCCGGCAGACTTCCGCGATCGGCGCACCATCCTCCGCCTGCTTCAGCACGAAGGCGATCTGCGCCTCCGTGAACTTCGACGTCTTCATGGAACTCTCCTCGTCCCCGACCCGGGGATCATAAGTGGAAAATTCCAGTTCAGACTGGCCTAAAAGGCCGGGAGCACGTCATGGTTGGGCCCTGTCGGGCGGGTTGAGCGGGATGGGCAGACGCGGAGCCATTTGCGAGGCGTAGCGTCTGATCCCGCCGCGGGTGGAACGTGGCCGCGAAGTCCATCGGCGTCTGCCATCCGAGCGTCGAGTGCGGCCTTGTGGTGTTGTAGTCGAGCTACCACCGCAAGAGTGCGGCTCTGGCCTGGGCGAGGCTGGAGAACAGCGTATAGTTCAACAGCTCGCCCCGCAGGCGGCCGTTGAAACTTTCGATGAAGCCATTCTGCATCGGCTTGCCGGGCGCGATGTAGTGCCACTCGACCCTCGCCGCGTCAGCCCAGGCCAGGATGGCGTTGGATGTCAGCTCGCTGCCATTGTCGCTCACGATCATCTTCGGCCTGCCGCGCTCTGCCAGCAGCCTGTCAAGTTCGCGATCAACCCTCACATGTCAATCGGCGCCCAAAGTTGACCCCTTGTCGGCGTCCAAAGTTGACCCCCTTGCAGTATGGCAGCGGACGCCCCGACGCAGCTGGTCGGGATT